>CANQXB010000064.1 GCA_947627805.1 uncultured Bacilli bacterium | reverse complement strand
GAGAATGTATGAAAGGAAAACAAATAATTGCTTTAAAAACAAGATTAAAAAGATTAGGTTATAAAGATTCCCAAATAAAAGTTATTTTATCTTCATCAGATGAATTATTAGAAAAATTATATTTAACTAATAGTGATAAAGCTTTAAGGGAAAGTGGGAATACTATATGGAGTTTATATTTAACTACTAAAGAAGAACTTCCCCATTATTTAAGTGATTATCAAAGGAAGAAAAATTTATATAAGGAAGAAGAATATAAAGAAGGATTAGAGTTATTAAATCATTTAAAGGGCTATAAAAAAAGATTAGTTTATCAAGTTTTAGTCAATAATGAATTTATTAAAAGAGCCCAAAGTATCGAATATGCCCATTTAATTATTAAAGCTCATAATGAATTAATGGCTACTTATGTCTACAATATTTTAATTAATCCTTACTTTAATTATTTAAATGTTTCCAAGGAGTTAGCGACATCTTTATTAGAGCCCACCTTTAATGATACTTTATTAAATTTAAAAAATAATTTAGATACTGAAGAAAAAGAATTATTATTTACTAAAGCTTTAAAACTTACTCAAAATAGTTTAAAAGTATTTTTAAACTCTGAAGAAAAAATAATTCGTGAAAATGCTTTAGAAATTACGAATAATTTAAAAGAAATTAATTTATTAATCACTTTAGATAAAGCGAAAAAAAGATAATAAAAAAGAAAGTCACTTAGTATATTTTACTAGGTGATTTTTTTGACTAAATTAATAAAACATCGCGGTTTATCTAGTTTAAATGTTAAAGAAAATACTTATGAAGCAATTTCTTTAGCTTTAAATAATCCCCAATATTTAGGGGTTGAATTTGATGTAAGGGAAACCAAAGATAATGAATTTATTATTTATCATAATCCTTTAATTAAAGGTAAACCTTTATATTCTTTAAAATATTTAGAACTTCCCAAATATATTCCCCGGCTTAAAGATATTTTAAAAATTAAAAGTTCTAAAATGTTTGTTATCGAACTTAAAAATATTCAAAGTTTTCCTAAACTCCTAACTTTACTAACTAAATATCAAGATAAAAATATTTATGTGATGAGTTTTTCGAATACTATAATTAATAAATGTATGAAAGAAAATAAAACCTATAAACTAGGTATTTTAAATTATGTATTTAATACAAGTGATAATTTAAAAGAGCTAGATTTTGTCTGTGTTCTTAATAATTTATTAAATGATAATTTAATTAAAAGTCTCAAAAATAAAGAAATATTTTCTTATGGTATTATTAATGATGATAATAATTATAAATATGAAAATGTTTACTATATTACAGATAATTAAGTAAAGAGAGACTCTTTAACTACTATTTTAACTTGTTTTATTGTATAATTTAAGTAGGTGATTTTATGCGCTTAGTGATATCGGCCGGAGGTACGGGAGGTCATATATACCCCGCTTTAGCTATTATTAATAAATTTAGGGAAAAAGAAATTAATTTCGAAGTCTTATATATTGGTACTCATAATCGAATGGAAAAAGATATTGTTCCAGCGGCGAAAATACCTTATAAAAGTTTAAAAATATATGGTTTTAGTAAAAACATTTGGAAAGATTTCCAAAATAGTTATTTAGTTATTAAAGCTTATTATGATGCTTTAAAAATTATGGAAGAATTTAAGCCGGATGTAGTTATTGGGGTAGGAGGTTATGTTACTTTACCTGTTGTTATGGCCGCGAAAAAATTAAAAATTAAAACCTATCTTCATGAACAAAATAGTATTCCGGGAAAAACTAATAAATTTTTAAGTAGAGGAGTAAGTGCTGTCTTTACCTCCTTTAAAGATAGTGCTAAATATTTTCCTAGTCCTACAAATATCGTTTATAGTGGGAATCCTGCTAGTGATAATGTGCATAATTTAAAAAGAATTTCTAAAGAATCTTTAGGCCTTTCCTCTAAGAAAAAATTACTTTTAGTCGTGGCTGGTTCTTTAGGTAGTGCGGCTTTAAATGCCAAACTAGTTGCATTTTTAAACCAAAGTAAAGATAAAGATTACGAAATTTTATATATTACTGGTAAAAGTTCTTATGAAAGTTTTAAAGAAAATAAATTTAGTTCTAATATTAAAGTTATTCCTTATCTTGATAATCTGGCCGCTTTTTTCCCTAATTGTGATTTAATCATTAGTAGAGCAGGAGCTGGAGTTATCAGTGAAATACTTGCCTCAAAAGTTCCTTCCATTTTAATTCCTTCTCCTAATGTTGCCAATAACCATCAATATTATAATGCTTTAGATTTAAGTAATAAAAAGGAAGCTATAATGATTTTAGAAGAGGAACTATCTAGTAATAAATTAACTTCTTTAGTAGATAGTTTACTTAATAATAGTTTAGAATATCAAGAAATAAAAAATAATTTAAAGAATAAAGAAATTGTTTCTAGTAGTGATATTATTTATAATTATATTAAGGAGGATTTAAAAAATGCTAAATAAATATGGGGAAGTATTGGAAAATGTCTCTTTAGAAAATTATAATACTTATGGTCTTAAAACTAAAACTAAATATTTAATTAAACCTTATACGATTAATGATTTACAAAATTTAGTAATTTATTTAGATGAAGAAAAGATTCCTTATTATCTTTTAGGTAAAGGAAGTAATGTTATTCTTCCTGATACGGATTTTAAGGGGGTAATTATTAATTTAGATAATTTAAATAATATTACAATAAATAATAATATCGTAACGGCCGAATGTGGCATTCTTTTAAGTAAATTAGTTAAAACTGTCATCGAACATAAATTAAAAGGTTTAGAAACTTTAGGAACAATTCCTGGCACTTTAGGGGGAGCTCTTTATGGTAATGCCTCTTTTTACCCTGATAAATCTATATATGACTATTTAGAAGAAGTTTTAGTTTTAAAGAATAAAAAACTTGTAACCATTCCTAGAAAAGATATTCAAATTTCCCATCGTTATTCGAGTTTTAAAGAGGAAAAAGTTATTCTTTTAAAAGCAACTTTTAAATTAGAAGAGGGTAGTGCTAAAGAAATGCAAGAAGAAATTAAACTAATGCAAGAAAAAAGATTAAAAACGCAGCCCTTAGAATATAAAAATGCCGGTAGTGTTTTTAAAAATCCCGAAGGCTTAAGTGCCGGTAAACTTATTGATGAAGCAGGTCTTAAGGGTTATAATATAAATGATGCGGAAGTATCTTTAAAACATGCTAATTTTATCGTTAATAAAGGTAATGCAACAAGTAAAGATATAAAGGAGCTAATAAAATATATTCAAAAAAAAGTCTTAGAGAAAGAGCATATTAAATTAGAGTTAGAACAAATAATAATAGATTGGTGATAATTATGAAAAGTAAGAAAAAGGTTAAAAGAAAATTAAAATTTAGAGGATTAATCTTAATTATCTTCTTCCTTTTTCTAATCTCTTTATTTATTTATTATCTGTGGACATTACCTATTAAAAAAATTACTATTGAAGGAAATACTTATTTAAAAGATAATGAAATAATTAGTCTTTTACCAACTAAAAATAACTCTGTTCTTAGTATTAGTCGAAGAAAAATTAAAAAAACTTTACTGGATTTAGAAATAATTAGTGAAGTTAAAATTCATAAAAATTATTTCGGAACTTTAAAAATTACCGTTAAAGAAGAAAATATTTTATTTTATAATTTAAATACCCAAAAAGTAATTTTATCGAATGGAAAAGAAGTTCCTTATCAAGATACTTTTTTAGGAGTTCCTACTTTAATTAATTTTGTTCCTCAAGATATTTATGAAGAATTGGTGGAAAAATTAAAAACAATTAATTTGGAAGTTTTAAATAAAGTTAGTGAAATAGAGTATAGTCCTTCCAAAATAAATGATAAAATAATTGATGATAAAAGATTTTTATTTCGGATGAATGATGGTAATATTGTTTATATTAATACGATTAATATTGAAAAATTTAATAATTATTTAGAAATATATGAAGTCATTGCTAATAAAAATAATGGAGAAGTAAAAGGTTGTCTTTATTTAGATAGTAATAGTGAAAATAATCATTTTAATAAATGTGAAGAAGAAGTAGTTACTCCTCCTGAAGGGGAAGAGCCAAATGAATGAAAAAATTAATTATGATAAAAAGTTAGAAAGTATTATTGAAAGTTTAGAGGGTATGCCTAAACTTCTTTTACATAGTTGTTGTGGTCCTTGTTCTAGCTATGTTATTACTTATTTAAAAGATTATTTTGATATTACGGTTCTTTATTATAATCCGAATATCGAACCAAAAAGTGAATATGAAAAAAGAAAAGCTGAACAAATAAGATTAATTAAAGAATTAAAATTACCTAATGTAAGATTTCAAGACATTGATTATGAAAATGCTAAATATCGGGAAGTAATCATGGGGCATGAAAAAGATAAAGAAGGTGGCGAGCGGTGTCACATTTGTTATAATTTAAGACTGGAAAAATGTGCGGAAATAGCTAAGAGTGAGGGTTATGATTATTTTGGAACGACTTTAACAGTAAGTCCTTATAAAAATGCGCAAGTTTTAAATGCAATTGGGGAAAAATTAGAACAAAAATATCAGATTAAATGGTTATATAGTGATTTTAAAAAGAAAGATGGTTATAAAAAAAGCATTGAACTATCTAAAAAATATCATTTATATCGCCAAGATTATTGTGGTTGTTCTTTTAGTAATTATCATAATATTTTAGAATAATAGAGATAAGAATCTATTATTTTTTTTATGCTTAATTTTAGATAAAAATAAAATTTTTTAAAAAATTTACACGGAAAAAAAGGAAATTGGCGAAAAAAAGATAATATATATAGTGAAGGGAGAAATAATAAAAACATTTAATAATGTAAAATAAAGATGTAGAAATAGGGTAAATGCAAGAAAAAAATTAAAAAGAAAGGAGGACTAAAAATAACTAAAGCAAAAGAATTTGTTACCCTAAATGATGACAGAATGTTTAAAAGTATAATTGGTGATGAAGATAATTTTAAAATTATGAATGCTATTCTTAGCGATGTTCTTAATAAAGAAGTTAAAGTTAAAAGATATTTAAATGTCGAAAGAAAAGTAAATAATAAAAAAGAAAAAGGAAAAACTTTAGATATTGTTTTAGAAACTTTAGATAATGATATAATTGATATAGAGCTTAATAATAAATTTGATAAATCTATAAAGATAAGAAATTTAATTTATTTTAGTGCTCTTTATTCTGAAACGAAGAAAAAAGGAGAAAAGTATCAGAAAATAAGAAACGTTTATCAAATAAATCTAAATTTTAAACAAAATTCCAATTTAGAAAAAGAAGAATATATTTTAAAAGAAATAAATAATAATAAAAAATATCTAGATAATTTTAAAATAATTAATGTCAATATTGCGAAATATAAAAGTAATTGGTACAATAAAAATATAAATAAAGATAAAAATCATATCTATTTAACATTACTGGGATGCCATAAAGAAGAAATTGATGAATTAAGTAAAGTTGATGAATTAATAAAGGAGGTAAGAGATAGAATGTATCAATATAATGAAGATGGAACTTTAACATTTACTTTAAGTGAAGAGGAAGAAATAGAATTATTGAATAGTATTTATTATGTAAATGGTTTAGAAGATGGCGAGAAAAAAGGCAAAAAACAAGGCATTATGTCTATTGTAAAAAATATGCTTAAATTAGGAATGAATGAAGAAGATATTGCGAAAATTTCTAAATTAAGTTTAAAAGAAATAGAAAAAATAAAAAACAAAAAATAACGAAGTTCTTATTTAAACTTCGTTATTTTTCTTTATCATTAGTTATTATTATCTTTAAATTATGTTTCTTAGCAATAGTCATTAAAGTTTCAAAATAAAATCGATTAGAACCATTTTCTATTTTTTTTATGCCATGGTAACTTTTACGATTTAATTCTTTGGCTAATTCAGTTTGCGTAAGTCCAGTATATTCTCTAATCATTCTAAATACTTCTTTGGGCTCATAATCATTAGCAACTATTTTCATTTTATCACATCTTTCAAGACTTATTTTAATATATAAATAGAACCTATTAATTAAAATAGTACTTGACAGTTACTATTTAAAATTATATTATAATAATAGATACTAATAGGTACTATTACAAGAGTAAATAATAGAAAGGAATGATTTAATTGA
>CANQXB010000063.1 GCA_947627805.1 uncultured Bacilli bacterium | reverse complement strand
GAAAAATAAACTTCTATTTTAAATTGGAAGGAGTAGTTTAGTAGAGGCCCCCTCCCGTTAGAAGCGCGCGTGGGAGGGGGAAGTACATAAAAAAAGGAAAAAAGAGGAAAAAGAATAGAGAGAAGTGGTGGTGAGGAGGAGAGAGGAAAAAAAGAATACAATGTTATTGACGGTAATAGCAGTAGCGACATTATTGGTAGCAGTAGTAGGAGCAACGTTTGCGTATTTTAGCTTAAGCGTAGGAGGAAATGCAACAACAACAGCGACAGTTACTACTGGAAAGGTAGGTACAGTTACAATAACTGGTGGAACTACTGATTTAAAATTAAAAGTTAATGCAACAGATATGACACAAGCAATTGCTCAAGGTGCGCAACATGATTATTATGCAATTACAGATACTGAATGGCCAACAAATGAAGGAGCTGCAACAGGTGGAATTTATTCTAAAAGTGAGCAAAAATTTGAAATTGGAAAGGCAACATTAGCAGAGGGTGATGAGAATGCTACTTATACATGTGGTTATAAAGTAACTGTTACAAAAGCAAAAGGTTCATCCGAAGGAGACATGTCAACAGCACTTCAAGCTGGCGATGTGTTCTTTACAATTACTGGTGATGAATCAAGTACTATCGAAAGCGCTTCTAATGTAGATTTATTTAGTGCTAAAGAAGAATACAAAGGAACATTTACTTTAAAAGGTGGAAGTGCCACTTCAACGGTTAAGGCATCATTAAAATTAGTTAATCAAAATAAAGAACAAAATGCTTTAGCTGGAAAAGAAATGACTGTTAAGTTTACTGTTGCGGCTGATGAAGAAAAACCTTGTACAATAACTACTACAGCTGCTGCAGAATAATTAAAGAGAAGAGAATTTCTTCTTTTTTTAACTCATTTCAAAGAAATATATTTTTATTTTCTTTGAAATGAGTTTTTAGTTTAATTATATTGTATGGAGGTAATGGTTGTGTTAGTAAATCGAGCTTATAAATTTAGAATGTATCCTAGTTTAGAACAAAGAGAATTAATAAATCTAAGCAAGAAAAAAGATAATTCTAAACTTAGTAAGTTTGATATGATAAAAAGTAATACCAAACCTCTATAAAGAAAATCCTTTTTTAAAAGGAGCCGAAGAAAATTTATAGAAATTTAAAAAAAGTAGATATTAATAACTATGGAGAACTAAAATTTTAATGGTGTTAACAGGGACAAATTATTCATATATAACTGAAAAAGGGTATATATTGTTTTAATAGGTAATTTAAAAAATTAGAAACATTCAATTTGTTTTCAAAGAAATGTTTTTTATCAAATAAATAGTCAAGTATTGACACATTAATAGTCATGTTTTATTGAGAAATCTTAAACTTTAGATTATAATTAAATTAAGAAAGAGTAAAATAATAAATAGTTATTTTAAAAAGGGTGATATTATGTTTGATAAAAAGAATACGATGATATTAACAGTGGTAGCTGTGGCAACATTAATAGTGGCTGTAATTGGGGCTTCATTTGCTTATTTTAGTATAAGTGTAGGAGGTACTGCATCAACAACCGCTAGTGTTACAACAGCAAATCCTGGTAATATTACTATAGATGGTGCTCAAAAGACACTAACATTAAATGTTTCTGCTGCTGACATGTCCCTTGCTAATGCTGGTCATTTATATTATGCAACTGCTGATGGTTCTGCTAGAAAAGACAATAGTGATAATTCTATAACTATTGCTACAGCAAAATTAAATAATGGTGAAGCAAATGTAACTTATACATGTGATTATACAATAGAGGTTAAATCTACTACTCAATTAACTAATGTTCGTTCTGGTGATATGTTTATAAAGTTTACTGGTGATGGATTTACAGGAGATAATGGAACAATCGATTTGTCTACTTTAACTCAATCAGGAGCCTCTGGCTATATTAAAAATGTTAATAGTAATTTTACTTTAGCAGGTCCTTCGGCTTCAAAAGAATTAAAAGCCTCACTATGGTTAGTTAATAAAACTGGTGATGCTACAAATAATCAAAATTATTTAGCTGGTCAAACAATTAGTGTTACGATAACTGTTACAGGAAAAACATGTCAAATAAATGCTACTAAATAAGGGCAATCATATTGCTCTTTTTTCTTGCCTACACTTATTCCTATAAATATATCTATATTATAATAGGGTGTTTATAGTGATAAGTTTTTATATTAATGCGAATGTTTATATTCAAGTATTACTAGCGACTTTAATGACTTTTGGCATAACGGCCTTAGGAGCGGCTTTAGTTTTTTTCTTTAAAAAAGTAAATGGAACTATTTTAGATGCGATGATGGGATTATCAGCGGGTATTATGATATCAGCATCTTTTTGGTCTTTATTAAATCCCGCTATTGATACGGCTAATAAATTAGGAATGAATTCTTGGTTAATTGTTTCTTTAGGTTTTTTTGTTGGTTGTTTAATTTTAATTATTTGTGATATTTTATTTGAAAAATTTTTAAATAGAAGAAAAAAAGAAAATATTAAAGGAATAAAAAGAAGTTTAATGTTAATATTTTCGATAACATTACATAATATTCCCGAAGGACTAGCCATTGGGGTGGCTTTTGGTTCTTTATTAAGTGGAGCTAAAGATGCTACTTTGGCTAGTGCTTTTATGTTAGCTGTCGGAGTAGGTATTCAAAACTTTCCTGAAGGAACAGCTGTTAGTCTTCCTTTAAGAAGAGAAGGCATGAGTAGATTTAAGTCTTTTATTTATGGGATGCTTAGTGGTATAGTGGAACCTATTGCTGGTTTAATTGGCTGTTTTTTAGTTATTTTTATTGAAAACATTTTACCTTTCTTTTTATCTTTTGCGGCGGGAGCTATGATTTATGTGGCCGTATCCGAATTAATTCCTGAAAGTCAAAAATCGAAACATAAAAATTTAATGAGTTTTTTTACCATTTTAGGTTTTGTAATTATGATGATGCTAGATGTTTCTTTAGGTTAAAATTTGTGGTAAAATAAATTTGGTGAAGAGGATGAAAAAGGGATTTACAATTTTAGAATTATTAGCGGTTATTGTAATTTTAGCCTTAATTATTTTAATTGCGGTTCCAACATATAACAATATTTCATCCTCCATAAATAATGCTCATTATCAAAATATGATTAAAAATATCGAAATTAGTGCTTCTAAATATGCGGCTGATACTAATGAGTTATATGTTTATGTTGATACTTTAATTAAAGAAGGTTATTTAAAAGGCGATGAAGAAGATAATTTAGTAAATCCGATTAATTCTGAAGAGTTAAATTGTTATGTTGTAGAAATGCAAAAAGAAAATAATTATTATGAAGCTAAATTTACAAATGAAAAATATATAGATAGTAATGGGTTATGTGATATAAATAAAATTACGGAAAAAAATTCTTTTATTAAAATAAATGTTTTAAATAATGGGGAAGTTGTAACTGAACTAAATAATTTTTTAACTGGTGAAATAACTTTAGAAGCAGTAAGTAATAATTTAGATATTGATTGTAATTTAAATAAATGTATTTGGTCTAGTACAAGTGGTTTAGATGCTCAAACTAAAATCGTTAAAATTGAAACTTTAAATAGAGTAATAAATGGTACTTATACTTTTCAAATAACTAAAGATGATGAAGAAGAAGTTAAAAGATATAAAAGTAGTATTAATTTAAAAGTAGATAATGAAGAGCCTAAAATTATTTTAGACAAGACTAAAGATAGTGTTCAAGATGGTAAAATAAAAATAATAGCGAGTGATGGAATTGGCTCGGGTATTAAGGAATATTATTTAGGAACTTCTAATGATTGTAGTGATGTTTCTTGGCAAGAAAGTAATGTTTTTGATTATAATGCGGAAAATAGTTATTTGGTATGTGTTAAAGATAATGTGGGAAATATAAGTAGGGAAATATTAGAAAAAGAAACGTCTAATAATAGTGAAAATGAAGTGCTTTCTAATTGACATTAATAAGTAATTATTGTAATATTAAATTAGGAAAATATAGAGGTGAATTTAATGAACGCTATTAAAAATAAGAAAGGTTTTACATTAATTGAATTATTAGCAGTAATAGTTGTTTTAGCAATCGTTATGGTTCTTGCTACAACAACAGTTTTACCTTATATGGAAAATGCCCGAATGAAAACTTTTGCTGTCGAAGCTAATGAAGCAATCAATGCGGCAAGTGAAGTTATGACTTTAAAAGTTATTGGTTCAATTACTCCTACTGATTTAGGAGAAAATGGTGATGATTATCAAAGTTATACTGATGGTAATTATTGTTTTTCTTTAACTAAACTAGTTGATTTAGGCATTTGGAAAAAAGATAAAAAAGATATTGGCGCTGACCATTATGAAGGATATGTTCAAGTAATTACTTCTAATCCTAGTAAAGCTTATGTTTATAAAGTAAAAATGCATAATGAATCTTTATATATAACTAATGGTGAAGGTGGAACAGCAACAGAAGATATGGTTAAAGATTGGACTAAAGGTAGCGAAGGCGATTTTGTTTGTCCAACCACATCAGGTGCTGATTAATAGGAATTATTATGAAGAATAATAAAGGTTTTACATTAATTGAATTGCTAGCGGTTATTGTAGTTTTAGCAATCGTTATGGTTTTAGCTACAACAACAGTTTTACCTTATATGGCTACGGCAAGAGAAGATGCTTTTCGAATTGAAGCTTCTAATGCAGTTGAAGCGGCTGATTATGCTATGAGCTTATATACGATTGGTGATTTTACCTTTACTAATGATAAAGATAGTAAATTAGAAACTATTGAAGGTGGTAAAAAAGCTTGTTTTACAATTCAAAAATTAATTGACACCGGGGCTTTTAAAGCTGACCCAGATACATTTGAAGGTAAAGTAATCGTGGAAACAAAAGATAAAAAAAATGAATATACTTTATATTTAAAAAAGAATGAAGAGTTTAAAATAATTGATGGTAAAGGTAATAATTATAATAAGAAAGAAATTGCTTTACAAAATGCTGATAATTGGTTAGAAACGTATTCTTCATGTGCTAGTGAATAATTTAATAAATTTAAAATAATTAATGAGAGAAATCTCATTTTTTTAATTTTTTTAAAAAAATTTTCACGAAAAAAAAGGAAATTGAGGGGTGAGTGCACTATATATATAAGTGAAAGGAGGAAAAACATGCCTTAAAAAAATTTAATTAAAAAAGAATAAAAAGTAGGATTAGTGTAAGTACTAAATTATAAAACGAAAGGAGGAATTAGATGATTGAAGAAAGAAATAAGTTTTATAATTTAAAGTACGATAGAGTATTTAAGACTATTGTCCAAAATAATCCTCGAGTATTGGAAGTAATCTTAAGTGACATATTAGATTGTGAAGTAGAGATAGTAACTTTTGTACCCACAGAGTTACCCATAAAGAATAAAAGGAGTAAAGTAAATACATTAGATATATTATTAAAGACAAAAGATAACAAAATTCTTAATGTTGAGCTAAATACAAACTTTGATAAATTCACTAAAGAAAGGAACTTAGTCTATTATACTTCATTGTATTCCCAAAAGAAATTAAGAGGAAGTAATTTAGAAGAGATAGATGAAGAATTAGAAGTAATACATATCGATATAAATTTTAATGAGAGTAAAAAAGAAGAAGCAAAAAGAATATATTATGTTCAAGATAAAAGTGGAAAAAAATATAGTGAAAATTTTAAAATAATCACAGTAAATATTGCGAAATATAAAGAGGAATGGTATGATAAAAATATCAAAGGGAATAATAAACATATATATTTAGTAATGTTAGATGCGAATGAAGAAGAGTTAGGGAAATTAGGAAAGATAGATAAAATAATAGAAGGGATAAATAAAGAAGTGGAAAAATTAAATGATGACTTTGTATTCAAAAGAGAGATCAGTAGGGAAGAGGAAAATGAGATAAGGACCAAGATGCGCATAAAAGAAGCCAAACAAGAAGGTATTTCTCAAGGAATCTCTCAAGGTAAAATAGAAGGTGAAAAATCAAAAGCCATGGCTATCGCTACTAATATGTTGAATAAAGGTTTATCAATAGAGGAAATAATAGAATTAACTGGATTAACAAAAGAAGAACTAGAAGATAAAGAATAGTTAGAGGACTATTCTTTTTAAAATATTAAAACAGAAATTAAAATAACTAAAAAATAATAGTCAAATAAGTCAAAACAGTTT
>CANQXB010000062.1 GCA_947627805.1 uncultured Bacilli bacterium | reverse complement strand
TGGCAAAAAATATATCATTTAGAAGTAACGATGTGTGATAGAGAAGGTAATCCTTTAGAAGAAGGATTAACGAAAATAAAGGAGATAGAAGAAAAAGTCCAAAAACATTATGAAGAGGAATATTTTTTTAAAGAACCTATAAGAAGAGAAATATGGACAACGAATAGTTTGGAATTTAATAGTGATTTAGATTTTACAATTCCTTATGTAAATGGTTTAAATATTCAAAAAAAACCACAAGGAATAACGATTACTAATAATGAAGTTGGTGAATATGCTATTAATTATAAGACAAATTATGCTCCTTTAGGTTATTGGTATAATTATGAAGATATATATTTTTTTAATAGTTTACAAGGACCGGAAATTAGAAGAGGAACAATTAATTATATAGTTTATGGAACTCCTTTTATAATTAAAGAAGAATTAGAAGGTATCAATGGTAAGATAGGAGATATAACAGAAACATATAGTAGTTATGATTTATATTTAAATGATGATTATAAAACTTCTCTTAATCCTAATAGGGAAAGTTATGTCAAAAGTTGGGAAAAATATACTTTAAGAGGAGGGTATTCTCCTTATTTAGAAGAGTTTTCGTCTCTTGATTTTACCGTTAATGATGAAGATAAATATGAAGTAACGGTTAAAAGAAAAGTTATTAGTACTAAAGTAAATTTAAATATTTTAGATGATAACATCTATTATATTTATCTTTTAAGTAATAATGAATTATATTATATTGTTTCTAAAGATACGAAAGAAGTTACTTTACCATATGGGACTTATTATATTACTAATTTAAAAAATTATGCTCTTCCTTTAATAGCCAAAGATACGAGGGAATTAAGTATAGAAATTAATAATCCTCATCAAGAAGAAAATAAGAAAGAAGAAAAAGAAAAGATCGAAGTTGAAGAAGTAAAAGAAATAAAAGAAGAGAAAGAAGCGAAAAAGGAACAAGAAACTCTTAATGAAAATAGGCAGGAAGAAATAATTAATCCCCAAACTAAAGATAATATTGATTTTTATATAACATCTTTAATAAGTAGTTTAAGTATGAGTTTATTTTCTTTAATTATCTTGAAAAATAAAGAAATATAGTTAGTGTAAAATCTTGTCAAGCAGATTAAATAAAATTAAAAGTGGGGAAAATTTCATTTACTTTTGGAAGGCTATATAGTACAATAGTGGTAGACAGTGGATGACTGTGGCAGAAAGTGGGTGATATTAATGTTCATGGGCGAATATCATCACAATATTGATGAAAAAGGAAGAATTGTTCTTCCGGGAAAATTTCGAAGCGATATTACGAAAATAGTTGTAACTCGTGGTTTAGAAAAATGTTTATATTTATATACGATTGAAGATTGGGAAAAAGTAGTAAATAAATTAAATACCTTACCTTTTACCAAAAAAGATGCCCGAACATTTATGAGATCCTTTTTTGCTGGCGCCTCTGTATGTGAATTCGACAAGATGGGTCGAATCAATATTACCTCCCCGTTGGTTAGCTACGCCGGTTTAACAAAAGATTGTGTTATAATCGGCGTAAATGACCGTATTGAAATATGGGATGAGAACACTTATAATGCTTACATGCAAGAAAATGCTTCGAAGTTAGAAGATATAGCCGAAAATTTATTTGAGGGTTCAAGTGAAACATTATAGTGTAATGTTAGAAGAAATCATTGCTTCTTTAAACATTAAAAGTGATGGTATTTATGTTGATGCTACTTTAGGTTATGCGGGAATGAGTAAAGAAATCTTAAAAAAATTAAATACCAAAGGTTTCCTAGTGGCTTTTGACCAAGATGAAGAAGCCGTTAATTATTCCAAGCAAGTTTTAGAAAATATTTCTTCTAATTTTAAAATTATCGCCACTAATTTTGTCCATTTAAAAGAAGAATTAGCTAAATTAAATATTTATGAAATTGATGGCATTATCTTTGATTTAGGCTTTTCATCACCCCAAATAGATGATGAAGAAAGAGGATTTTCTTTTATGAAAGATGCTCCCTTAGATATGCGGATGGACAAAAGAAGTTCCTTAACAGCCCAAGATATTGTAAATACTTATAAGGAAGAAAAACTCACTGAAATATTTTTTGCTTATGGGGAAGAAAAAATGGCTAAAGTAATCAGTAGAGGAATAGGTAAATATCGTTCTACTAAAAAAATTAGCCGAACTCTTGAACTTGTTGAGGTTATTAAAGCCAGTGTGGGGGCGAAATATTTTTATCAAGCTCATCCGGAAAGAAAAATATTTCAAGCCTTAAGAATTGAAGTTAATAAAGAATTAGAAGTTTTAGAAAAAGTTTTACCCGATGCAATAAAAATGCTTAAAAAGGGTGGAAGAATAAGTGTTATTACTTTTCATTCTTTAGAAGATAAGATTGTGAAAAACACTTTTAAAAAATATAGTGAGGTACCGGAAGAATTAAAAGGCCTACCTTTTGTTCCAGAAGAGTATCAACCTATTTTAAAAATTATTAATAAGAAAGTTATTACTCCTACGGAAGAGGAATTAAAAATAAATAGTCGAAGTCATAGTGCTAAACTTCGAATTGCGGAAAGGATCTGAAAAAATGACAGTTAAAAAAGGAAAAAGATTAAAATTACTTAAAGGCGAAAAATTTATGTATTTTATCCTTGTCTTTTTACTTATTTCTATTCCAACCGCTAATGTTTTCTCTAAGGCTTTGTTAAGTCAAACCAATATTGAAACGGAAAAATTAAAAAGTAAAATTGAAAAACAAGAGAGTACTAATGAAAGTTTAGAAATGCAAATTGATGAGTTAGTTAGTATGGAAAATATTCAAAAGATTGCAGCTTTATATGGTTTGTCGTATAATAGTGATAACATTGTTAAAGTTAGTAAGTAGGTGAAATTATGCGAAAAGTTACAGTAAGAATACCCAAATTATTTATTTTTATTGTGGCTTTTCTTTTTATTGCGATAATTTTAAAATTAACTTATGTTTCTTTAAGTAGTGAAGTAGATGGCATTAATTTACATAATTTAGCAAGTAATAGAAATACCAAAACGGAAACAATTTATGCTAAAAGAGGAACTATTTATGATAATGAAGGGGATGCTTTAGCAAGTGTTGTTAATTCTTATAAGATAATTGCTTATTTAGATCCTAAAAGAGAAAAAGATTATGTGGTTGATAAAGAAGCTACGGCCAAAATGTTAAATGAAACTTTAGGAATTGATTATAATGAAGCTTTAGAAAGACTTAATAAAAAAGATAAATATCAAGTAGAGTTTGGAACCAAAGGAAATAATATTACGGAACTTGTAAAAAGTAAAATTGAAGCTTATAATTTACCGGGTATAGATTTTATTCAAAGTCAAAAAAGAACTTATAGTAAAGGACAATTTGCCTCTTATATTATTGGTTATGCGAAAAAGCCAACTGGGGAAGAAGATGGTAAAATAATTGGCGAACTAGGTTTAGAGGCTTATTATGATAAAGAGTTGAGTGGTACTGATGGGTATACAACTTATCAAACTGATGCTTATGGTTATACACTTCCTAGTGCCGAAGTAATAACGGAAGAAGCTGTTAATGGTGATGATATTTATTTAACTTTAGATAGTGATATTCAAATGTTTGCCGAAACCTTAACTTCTAATTTAGCCAAAAATTATACGATGGATTGGTTAATATTTACGGTTATGGATGCCAAAACGGGCGCTATTGTGGCTAGTAGTACGGTTCCTAATTTTGATCCTAATGACAGAGAAGGTTTAACTATTTATATGAATCCTTTAGTAAGTTATACTTATGAACCAGGAAGTACGATGAAAACTTTCTCATTTGCTTCCGCTATTGAAGAAGGTATCTATAATGGTAGTGAATTATATCATTCGGGACAAATTAAAGTAGCCGATGCTGTTATTAAAGACCATAATAAAGGTCAAGGTTGGGGTGATATTTCTTTTGATACTGGTTATACTTATTCATCCAATGTCGCAGCGACCATTATTGCTCGAAGATTAGGAGTCGATAAATTAACAGATTATTATAAAAAGTTAGGTTTTAGTAAAAAGACTGGGATTGAACTTGCTTCGGAAGCGGAGGGAGTTATCAATTTCCATTATGAAACCGAGCTTGCCAATGCCGGTTTTGGTCAAGGTATTAGTGTAACCCCGATTCAAATGTTGGAAGCTTTATCAGCTCTTACGAATGATGGGACAACTTTAAAACCTTATATAGTTGATAAAATAGTCGATGCCAGTGGAAAGACGGTTTATAAAGGGGAAAGAACGGAAGTAGAAAAAGTTTATAGTAAAGAAACTATGGATTATATGAAAGACTTAATGTATAAAGTTGTTTATGAAGGGATGAGTTCTTCTAAAGTATGGCAACCAACTAAAACAACGATGTTAGGTAAAACGGGAACCGCTCAAATTGCTTCAAAAAATGGTGGGTATTCAGATGGCTATTACGATTATGTTCGCTCTTTTGCCGGAATCTTCCCTAAAGAAGATCCTAAATATATTGTTTATGTGGCCGCTCAAAGATTTGGGGCCTCATCAGCAAGACCAATTGCGGAAGAGTTAACCAAGGTTGTTGATGATATTGTTTCTTATTTAGGCATTGAAAATGTTGATCCTAATAAAGATAGTAAAGTTATTACTTTAAAAAATTATATTAGTGAAGAAGTAACTCCTACGAAAGATGCTCTTACTAATGAAAATCTAAAAGTTTATACTCTAGGTACGGGTAAATATATTATTAATCAATACCCTTTAAAAAATGAAAAAGTTCTAGAGGGGAGTAAAGTTTTCTTAGTTACCAATGCTCATGATTATGTTTTAGAGGATTTAACCGGTTGGAGTTTAAATGAAATTAAAACTTATGCAAATATCTTAGGCCTTAAAATAAATATTAACGGCTATGGTTATGTAACTAGCCAGAGTATGCCGGCTGGTACTCCTATTAATGATGATTTAGTTTTAGAAATAAATTTAAGTAAATAAAAACTGAATAGAAAAAACTGTTCAGTTTTTTGTTTTAAGAAATTCATAAGCCATTAAAAAAATAACCATAAGGTTATTCTTTTAAGCGGCGCCTTGCACCTACACGGGTTTGGTCACTTAACTGACCAAAATAAATACAACATAGTATTATATTATATCTCTTGATGAAAGAAGTATATCAGAAAAAGATGATAAAGTAAAGAACTTATTTTTTTAAAAAAATTTTTATTAAAAAAAAGGAAATCTAAGGGTGAGTGCACTATATATATAAGTGAAGGGAGAAGTATGATATTTTAAAATCATAGAAAGAAATGCAGCATGAAGAGACTAAATGTATTTGTAGATGAAACAGGAGAATTTGGCTTTGGAAATAAGTCTTCTAAATTATATGGAATATCTTTTACGTTTCATAATCAAGATGATAATATAAAAGATGAAATAAATAATCTAAATGAAAGATTAAAGAGAATTGGTTATAATGGAATGATTCATATGGCCGATTTAATTATGAAAAGAGGAGAATATAGTAACTTTTCGATTGATATACGTAAAAAAATTTTTCAATCCATTTATTTATTTTCTAAAAAAGTTCCAGTTAAATTTTATACAATTATAATTGATAAAAAGTATACTAATAGTCAAAAAGTTTTAAAGAGAAAAATAATATTAGAAATAGAGAAAATGTTTGAAAGAAATAAAAATTATTTTAATAAATTTGATAAAATTATTTTATATTATGATAATGGACAAAAAGAGTTAGGAAAAATATTAGATAAAGAATTTAGTGATTTTAAAAATTATCAGCACATTGCTGAGTTTAATCATATAGAAAAAAGATTATTTCAAGTATCTGATATGCTTACCTACATAGATAAACTAGAATATAAATATCAAAATAAAGAAAATTTAAATAAGGGAGAAAAATATTTCTTTTCTGATATAAGGTTAAAAAAATTAATTTATGAACTTGAACGTAAGAAATTAAAAAAATAACCATAAGGTTATTCTTTTAAGCGATGCTTGCATCTGCATGGGTTTGGTCACTTAACTGACCAAAATAGATATAACATAATATCTATACTATATTATATCTCTTGATGGGAAAATTATATCAAAAAAAGAAAAGAAAGTAAATAGCAAGTTAATAATAGCGATAAGTAAACAAGTATGTATATATTGTCTATTTGATGTCTAATTGTTTGTAAAATATACAATTTGATTGACAATGGATTTAGACACATTGTATACTTGATAATAAGAAGGGAAATGTGAATAATATGAAGAAAA
>CANQXB010000061.1 GCA_947627805.1 uncultured Bacilli bacterium | reverse complement strand
GAAGGAAAATAATTAATATGGATTTAGAAATAATAGATTATGAAAGATTAAGAAGAGATTTAATAGATTATTTTGGTTCAGCTATGTTTTCAGGAATGCCTATGGCTATTGTGGATTTAAGTGATGTTGAAATGGCATCTTATGAAGAATTATTAATGATTGCCCAAAGAAATAGTTTTGATTTAAGAGAATATCAAATATCAGAAAATAATAATTTTAAATTATAAATAAAAACTAATTGTCAAATTAAAAATTAATTGTTATAATTAATTTAACATCTTATAAAGAGTGATGGAGGGACTAGCCCAAAGAAGTCACACCAACCTATTTAGTTAGGTGGTAATGCTAGATCGATAAGATAACTTTTTAATACTCGAGGTAAGAAGTTATCTTGAGTATTTTTTTATGGATGTTTTATTACTAAAGTTTAGAGAGGATGAGGTATAAAATGAAACTTTATAGTAATGAAATTGTTTTTAGAGGTCATCCAGATAAGGTATGTGACCAAATTAGTGATGCGTTACTTGATGCGTATATGAAAGGAGATGCAAATAGTCGTTGTGGTATTGAAGTAATGGGTGGTAAAGGTAAAATCTTTATAACCGGAGAAGTTACGAGTAAAAGTAAAGTTAATATAACATCGGTTGTAAAAAGAGTCTTAAAAGATGTTGGTTATGAAGATAATTATGAAATAATTAATAATTTAGGAACGCAAAGTCCTGATATTGCCAGAGGTACAAATAAAGAAGTTGGCGGAGCTGGGGATAATGGTATGTGCTTTGGTTATGCCTGTCGTGATACTTTAGAATTTTTACCCTTAGCGATGGTAATTTTACAAAAATTTAGTCAAGAGTATGATTTATTAAGACAAAAAGATAAAAGATTTAAAGCGGATGGAAAAGCCCAATTAACGGGTATTTATGAAAATAAAAAACTAGTTAAAATTAAAACTATTACTATTTGTTATCAAAATACGGAAGAAGAAAGAGAAGAAACTGATAAAATTATTTCTAATTTATTTAAAAAAATATGTGATAGTTATAATCTAGAAATTGAAAATATTTTAATTAATCCCACAGGTAAATTTTTAATTGGGGGTTTTGAAGGCGATTCAGGTCTTACCGGAAGAAAAATAGTTGTCGATAGTTATCATTCCTTTGCTAAAGTTGGTGGAGGAGCCTTTTCGGGAAAAGACCCAAGTAAAGTTGACCGAAGTGGGGCTTATATGGCAAGATATATAGCCAAAAATATTTTAATTAATAATCCAAAATATGCCTGGTGTGAAGTACAACTTTCATATGCTATTGGTATTTCTTCCCCTTTAGCTATTTATATTAAAACTGATTTAGGAGATTTAGAAGTTTCCAATTATTTATATGATGAGTGTACTGTAAATAATATAATCAATAAATTAGATTTACATAATATTTGCTATGAAGATACTGCCAAATTTGGTCAATTTATTTCGTAAAATATGTCAAATATATGTAATTAATATTATTTTTTTAATTTTTGAGTATGAAAAAAAAGGAAATTCACAAAATAAAACTAATATATAAGTAGAAGGAGTAGAATAAATGGAAAGGATAGCTGAGGATTTTGTTGAAGAAATATCGGAAAACTTTAGTGAACTTTTAGTTGAATCTTTCTGCATTCGTTATATTGGAGAATTTCCTGTCGAAGAAATGAGGAGAGCAATTAAATTAACTGAAAAGAAAATCGCGAAAAAAATCGATATTAAATTCAATAAAAAACTGGAGTTACTTGATTTACCTCCAGTTTAGAAAGAAAGGAGTTTTTTAGAAAACTCCTTAATTATTGTAGTTATTGTTATTATTGCCGAACCAACCAGCCCCAATAATTATAACTAATAAAATGAATAATACAATCCATATAGCAGCTCCTATACCATAACCACTGGTGTATCCTGCATATCCGCCGCCATAAGATGCTCCACAAGGAGTACCAGCATAGTTACCACCATAGTAACCATTATTTCCATAATAATACATATTATACCTCCTTTATGTATCTATTATATTTTATTAATTATAGTCATATTTTGACATCAAAAATGTAAAAGTTATTTTTCATCTTTCTAAAATATGTTATGATAAATAGAGATGGAATATGAAAAATAAATGGGCAAAAATGGATAAACCGTTACTTATTGTGATGATACTATTATGTAGTATTGGTCTTATTATGGTTTTTTCTTCTTCCTCAGTAGCAGCTATTTTAAGATATAATAAACCTCCAACTTATTTCTTTATCAAGCAATTAATTTTCTTAATTGTCTCGTTTATTGGAGGAATTATTATCTTACATATACCTTTAAATTTTTATAAACGGGTGTCATGGCTTTTAATTGCGGGCATAATTGCGGTTTTATTTTTACTTTTAATATATGGAGGTATTACCAATCATGTTCAAAGTTGGTTTTATATTCCTGGTACTGGTTTTGCCATTCAACCTAGTGAATTTGCTAAATCCTTTTTAATTATTTTTATGGCCACTTTTTATAATAGTTTAATCAAAAAAAAGGTCACAAATATTTATTTATATTTAATTCCTTTATCGGTTGCCGGTATTATTGGTATTTTAATATTAATGCAACCCGATTTCGGAAGTGCCGCCATTCTTTTAGCTATTGCTTTTTGTATTTTTATAAGTGTTCCAATGAGTAAATCAAATATTCCCAAGATTACCATGATTTTAGGAATTGGCGCCGTTATTTTAGGAGTTTTACTTCTTTATAGTGGTTCGGATATTTTAAATAGTGAACAAATGAGTCGTTTTAAATTTCAAAATCCTTGTCAAAGATATAAAGAAAAGACTGGTTATCAAGTTTGTAATGGTTATATTGCCATCAATAGTGGTGGCCTTACCGGGGTCGGAATTGGTAAAAGTACGCAAAAATATTTATATTTACCGGAAAGTCATACCGATTTTATCTTTGCGGTTTTAGTGGAAGAATTAGGCTTACTTACGGGTATTGGCGTTTTAATTCTTTATGCCATTTTATTATATCGGATTTTAAAAATTGCCAAAGAATCCTATAATTTACGTAATTCCATTATTGCTTATGGAACATTTTGGCTCTTTGCTTTCCATATTATTATAAATTTATCAGGAATGCTTGCTATCTTACCTTTAACGGGAGTTCCTTTACCTTTAATGAGTTATGGTGGTTCTTCGACAATTAACTTTATTTCGATGTTATTTTTAACCGAAGCTGTCGCCATTGATAATAAAACAACTAAGTATAATATGGAAGTTAAAAAAATTATAAATTAATTAAAAAATAAACTCTAAATAGTAAAAAATAACAATTTTTACTATTTTTTTTAAAAAATTTACGTGAAAAAAAAGGAAATCGAGGGGTGAGTGCACTATATATATAAGTGAAAGGAGGAAAAAGATGGATTTAAAAGAATTTTTAAAAGAACATGAAAAAGCCTTATTATTTTCGAGTTTTGCTTTTAATATTTTACTCATTATTCTTTGTCTTTATTTCTATTTTGCTTATGAAAATAAAGAATGTCCAAAATGTATTTGTAATGAAAACAAATCGGTGGCCATGAATAGCGCTAATGAGTGTCAAGCCTCTAATGTTAAAAGTAGCAATGTAGAAGATGAAGATGTCTTCTATATGGAAATAAAAGGTGCCGTTCTTAAGCCAGGAGTCTATGAAGTTAAAAAAGATGCCATTATCAATGATGTAATCGATCTTGCTGGGGGACTTACTAAAGATGCTTATACCAATAATATTAATTTAAGTCATAAAGTATCAAGTGAAGAAGTCATTTATATTTATACTGATGAAGAATATGCTTATCTTTATGATGATGATATTTTAGGTCCTAATTTAGATAGTACTTGTCCTGTTTCATCCTATGATATAAAAAATTGTACCGATATGGCTAAAAGTGAAATTATTACGGAAGAAGAGTACAATAAAGATACTTGGGATGAAAACAATGAAGTAGTTAAAGAAGAAGAAGTTAATTCCAATAATACCAATTGTGGTGTGACAGTATCTGATAATGAAGAATCTTCAAAGGAAGAACAAACTACTAATGGCAAAATTAATCTAAATACCGCTACTTTAGAAGAATTAATGACTATTGATTATATTGGTAATGCTAAAGCTAAAGCCATTATTGATTACCGAAATACGATTGGCAAATTTAATAACATCGAAGAAATAAAAAATGTTAAAGGCATTGGCGATATCTTGTATTCAAAGATTAAAGACCATATTACAGTCTAAATATTTTTATTTTTTCTTAAGTATATTTTTAGTATTTTATGTTTTAATTTTAACCGTATTTACAAAATATAGTAGTAAATATGTAGCTCCTTCCTTTATTGAAGGAGTAGTAGTGGAAGTAAAAGAAAGTGATAATTATGGAGTATTAATCCTTAAAACACCGGAAAAAGTTATTTGTAAGTATTATAGCCAAGATATCGATATTTTAAGTTTACTAGGTAAAAAAGTAAAAGTATGGGGAAGTATAATAGAAGTATATAATAATACGATTCCTAATACCTTTAATTACCAAAAATATTTATATAATAATCATATTTATATTTCTTATAAAATTAATAAAATAACTATTTTAAAAAATGAAAATATCTTTTATAAAATTAAACAGAATTTTCAAAATAGAATTGATAAAATAAGTCATAATGATTTAAAAATAAAAAATTATTTAAATTTATTTTTACTAGGTAATAAAGATTATTTAGAGGATAATTTATATAATATTTATAAAAATAATGGGATTTGGCATTTATTTGCTTTATCTGGTTTACATTTTAGTATTATTATTTTCCTTTTAGAAAAATTCTTAAAGTTTTTTCCCATCAAAAATATTATTATTTTCCCCTTTTTAATATTTTATTTATTCTTAGTTAATTTTAAAATATCTTTAATGCGAGTTATTGTTTATTATATTTTAAAAAATATCTTAACTTCTTTAAATATTAACTTAGGTAGTTTTAAAATATATCTCTTGTCACTTTCTTTCTTAATTTTATTTAATCCTTTTATAATTTATGATATTGGTTTTTTATATTCTTATCTTATTACCGGATTTTTAATTTTAAGTAATAATAAAATAAAAGGAAATTATTTAAAAAAATTACTTATTATAAGTCTAATTTCTTTATTAGCAAGTTTACCTCTTACAATTAATCTAAATTATGAAATTAATATTTTAAGTTTTTTATTCAATATTTTCTTTGTTCCTTTTATTTCTTTTCTGGTTTTTCCTTTAGTTTTAATTAGTTTTCTTATTCCTCTATTTATTCCCCTTTTAAAAATAAGTATTCTTATTTTAGAAAATTTAAATATTTATTTAATAAAAATAGGTTTTAATTTAATAATTCCTAAGATACCTTTAATTTTAATTATCTTTTATTATTTATTTTTGTTCCTATTTATTAAGTTTTCTAAATCTAAATATTTTATTATTTTAATTTTAATAATAACATTTAATATAATCCTTCCCAAATTAGATAATAATTATTATGTTTATTATTTAGATGTGGGCCAAGGTGATAGTGCCCTTTTAATTAGTCCTCATAAAAAAGAAGTGATCATGATTGATACAGGAGGTAATCCTAGAAGTTCTTATCATAATTCCCAAAATACTATTTTATTTTTAAAAAGTTTAGGAATAACTAAAATTGATTTATTAATTCTTAGTCATGGTGATGCTGATCATGCTTATGAAACTTTATATTTACTTGATAATTATTTAATAAAAAATATTGTTTTGAATACTAATGGCGACAATGAATTAGAGAAAGAAATTAGAAAAAAAGGCCATGTGGTAAATAATTATAATAGTCATAATTTTAGTTATCTAAATATTTTAGATTATAAAGGGCCTTCTGAAAATGAAAGTAGTATTCTTTCTTATTTTCAAATATATGATTATTCTTTTTTATTTATGGGTGATGCCTCTTCTAAAGTAGAAAGGAAGTTTATTCAAGATTATGATTTACCTGTTCAATTTTTAAAAATAGCTCATCATGGCTCAAAAACTAGTAGTGATATAACTTTTTTAAAAAAGTTAAACCCTAAGTTAGCTATTATCTCTAGTGGTAGAAATAATATTTATAATCATCCTTCTAAAGAAGTTCTAAATAATTTAGAAAACCTAAAAATAAAATATTTAAATACTCAAACAAGTGGAACAATTGAACTTAAACTAAGGAAAAATAACTACATACTAAAAACATACGAACCATAATATATAATACATTATATAATGTTTTATATAGAGTAAAAGGGCCTGGCTCTTTTTTCTTTTTGTTTACAACTTTTTAACAAAATTTTCAAAAAAAATTGACTCCGGGGGGGGTATTATATAATAAAAGTATCAATAGATAGAA
>CANQXB010000060.1 GCA_947627805.1 uncultured Bacilli bacterium | reverse complement strand
CACGAAATGTGCTTCTCCATCGCAAAGTGTAAATCTCTTTTAACAAATTTTTTTCAAAAACTTGACTCTGGGGGGGGTATTATATAATAAAAGTATCAATAGATAGAAGATAATATAATGGTTAAGTTATTAACAAAAAGGAGAGTTAAATTATATGGAAGAAAAAGAAAAAAGAAAAATCTTAATAAGTAGTATAATCATAATTATTACTTTAATATTAGTAGCAATTGGAACAACATATGCCTTCTTTAGTTTACAAATAGAAGGAGAAGAAACAACAACCAATGTTGAAATAACCACTGGAGAACAAAATGAAATAACTTTAAGTGGAGGAATAACTAATTATCACATAAAATTAGATGTAAGTGATATGACCGAGGACAAAATATGGACATATTATTATGGAACAACAGATAGTACTAAGAATTATGAAACAGATGAAGATTTAGCATTTCAAGATATAGGAACTTTAACCAAAAAAGGGACATTAACCGAGAAATATATATGTAGTGCTGATATAAATATAAGTTTAGATGGAGACATGCAAGAATTTCTTCAAGCCAATGATTTAGTATTAGTAGTAAAACAAGGAAGTACAATTAATACTTATGATTTATCAAATATAAGTACTAAAAATATATTTAGATTTAAATTAGATAATGACCATATTGAGCCAATTCAAGCCTTTTTAGTATTTACGAATCAAAAAAGTGACCAAAGTGATTTAGCAGGAACAAGTTTAAATATAAGTATCAATATTGATAACTTTGCTTGTGAAATACCACATCCAAATTTAGCATTATTACTAGAAAAAGGAGGAGACACATTTAAAGAACAATCAGGAATGTATCGATTTATAGGAACAAATGAAGAAGTAACAAATAATTATATCTGTTTTGGAACAGATGATACTGAAAAATGTTTAGATACTCCAGAAGATTATATGTACAGAATAATAGGAGTAACAAATGAAGATGATAATACAATCAATCTACCAGCCAATTCATTAAAGATAATCAAAGCTGTCCCATCAAGTACAGAACAAATATGGAATAGTAAATATACCTCATCAGAATGTATAGTAGATGGAATTGACAAATGTACATGGGATGATTCAGATATGAAAAAATATTTAAATGAAACATTCTTACCTGATGCAATAAGTAAATGGGAAAATGGAACAACATGGGATTCAATAATATTAAATCATTCATGGTATAATGTAGACCAACCCGAACCATTCATGTTGAGAGAAGAGCCAAAAACATCGCATACAAATGAAAGCAAAATAGGGTTAATGTATGAAACGGACTTTATGCTCTTCGGACGTTGGTCTGACGAAGGTTGGCTATACTTAATTAATGGTGTAGAAAAGTTAATGCCTCAAGTGGAAACAGTTGCAATAGACGCTTGTTCAGGTGAATGGACCATGACGAGGTATGGTAGTAGTGTTTATGGGGAGTACAAAGCGTGGGTCGCAGGTGAGAAACATTATAAAGGGTACTTTTGGGAGAAGTGTTCTGTCCGACCTGTCTTCTATATATCTCCTGATGTTACTTTAACTGGAGAAGGCAATGCTGAAAGTCCCTTTATAATTCATTCATGAGAAGATATTAACTTATCTTCTTTTTAAATTAATTGTCATTTTAAAATAATTAAGATATAATTAGAATAAGAATAGACAAAGTAGGAGTGATATGTTGTGAAGTTTAAGATTAAAAGGTTTATAAAAAAGAATAAGAAATTATTAATTATAATATCTTCAATACTTCTTTTAGCTTTAATAATATTAGGAGTTGTGTTATTAAATATTAAACATTCCCAAAAAGAAGAATTAAAAGAAGATAATTCTAATGAACCTAAAGTAGTAGAAGAATTAAAATTTATGACAGTTAAAATTAATCCTTATGTAAAAATAGGTTTTAAAGAAAGTTATGAAATGTGTGATGACCATGGTAGTGAATTTATATGTAGTGATATTACTAAAATGGTTGTAAGTTTTGAATTTTTAAATGACGATGCTCAAAAATATTATGAAAATAAAGAATTTATTGGTAAGACTTTAGAAGAAGTATTAGTAAATATATGTGATATTGCTAAAGAAAATAAAATTACTTTTAATACGGTCGAAATAGAAACAAATAGTGAATATGTTGATAAAACAGAATTAATGCAATATATAGTTTTACATGCTCAAAATAGTATTGATTATACTTTAGATTTTAAAGTAGTAAATGAAGAAGTAGAAAATAATGAAGTAGATGATATGCCTGTGGTAGTAGAAGATGTTAAAACTTATAAAGTAACTTTTGATAGTAATGGGGGTAGTAAAGTAAGTAGTCAAAGTGTTAAAGAAGGCGGAAAAGCTAGTGCTCCAGAAAATCCTACTAAAGAAGGTTATACTTTTGGAGAATGGGAACTTAATGGTAAAAAATTTAATTTTAGTAATAAGATAACTAAAGATATTACCTTAGTGGCTAAATGGAATGAAGCAGAAAATAATATTGAAGAATATACTAAAACATTTGAAAAATTTAATGTGGAAATTAAAAATTTAGAAAGTGGTTTAAAAGCGGAGATAATTGGCGGTAGTATAAAAGTAACGGCTAAAGGAAGTAATAAAGATATTGTTGATAGTAAGAATGCTGGTAGTATAAAAGTTTATGTTGATTTAAGTGGTTTAAAAGAAGGTTCTCATCCAGTAGATATCAAACAAGAAAATATTGATAATGATGTTACTTATACTTTTGAACCCAATAAAGTAACGGTAAATATTCAAAAAATAACCGAAAATGATAATAAATTTAATTTAAATGAAAACATTGAATATTATACAACGCAAATGAGTCCTAGTTGTTCTTATTATATTTATATTAAACCTAATTGTCTTAATAAAACATATCAAGAATTAAAAGATTTATACCCTAATTATGATAAAGAATTAGACAAATTAGAAAATATAAACGATAATGAAAAAGTTAGTGACTTTACTTATTTTCCTGAATGTAAGACTATACCTAGTGATACCTTAAGTAAATTACAAAATTTACCGGGAAGTATTTTAAGCCAAGAAGGTGATAAGATTCTATTTGGTTATATTCACTTTTTTGCTGATAAATATATAAATTTAGTACCCGAAATAGATTATTCCCAATATGGTTTAGTTTTTGTTGGTGGTTGTGGTGATTATGGTTATCAAAATCCGTCTGAAGGAATTTTAACTAATGAATTATGTGAAAAATATCATTTATCATGTGGTGAATGGTAATAAAAAATAATTATTGTATCAAGTAAAAAAATATCTTATACTATAAATGAGAAGTGGTGGTAGAAATGGCTAATTTGATTTTTAAGTATAGTGCAATGAATGGGGGTAAAACTTTAAATATTTTACAAACAGCTTATAGTTATGAAGAAAATAATTTTAAAGTCGTAATTATTAAATCTCGAAAAGATACCAAAGGCAAAAATAGTATTTTATCTCGTAATGGTATGAGTAGAGAAGTAGATATTTTTCTTAAAGATAATGAGTCATTATTAACTCCTAAAAATTATAAAATTTATTATACAGCTAAAATTATTTTAGTAGATGAAGTAGAACTTTTAAATGAAGCTCAAATTAAAGAATTATGGACAATTGCCCATTTAATTAATATTCCCGTTATTTGTTATGGTTTAAAAAGTAATTTTAAAGGAGATATTTTTGGAGCCGGAATATCGCAAATATTTGCTATTGCTGATATAGTTGAAGAAATTGGCAGTAGTAGTGTTTGTCTATGTGGTAAAAAAGCTATTTTTAATGCCCGTAAAATAAATGATAAATTTACTGATGAAGGAGAAATAGTTGTTATTGATGGCTCAAATAAATCTGTTCTATATGTTCCTTTATGTTCTGATTGTTATTTGAAATATGTGAAAATTGGAAGTAAAGAAGCTAAAAAATTAGGCTATTTAGTAGAAAAAATAAAATAAAAATAATTTTGAAATAAATTTCTTAAAAAACGTTGCTAAAATAAAATAATTAGTTTATAATTTAAGACATACAAGCGATGACGGTGTGGAAAGCCAGAGCTATATATTTAAGAGAGATTCTTCTTTAGAATAAGTAAGGTGGAACCGCGGGTATATAAACTCGTCCTTACATCTATTTTAAAGAAGTTTTTATTTTGGAGGAGGAAAATTTAATGGAAAAAGAAACAAAAAAGGTAACAATGGAAGATTTAGTTAACTATTCTAAACAATATGGCTTTATCTTTGCAGGAAGTGAAATTTATGGAGGGTTAGCTAATTCATGGGATTACGGACCTTTAGGAGCTTTACTTAAACAAAATATTAAAGATGCTTGGTGGCAAAAGTTTATTAGAGAATGTCCTTATAACTATGGTCTTGATTCGGCTATTTTAATGAATCCTAAGGTTTGGGTAGCATCAGGACATGTTGCTAATTTTGCTGACCCTTTAATTGACTGTAAACATTGTAAGACTCGTCATAGAGCCGATAAGTTAGTGGAAGATTTTACCCATGGGGAAATTACTGGCGATGGAATGAGTAATGAAGAATTAATGAGTATTATTAGAGAAAAAGGTATTACTTGTCCTAAATGTGGGAGTAATGAATTTACTGATATAAGAAAATTTAATTTATTATTTGAAACTAGTCAAGGAGTAACAGAAGATTCTAAAAATACTATCTATTTAAGAGGAGAAACAGCGCAAGGAATATTCGTTAACTTTAAAAATGTCGAAAGAAGTATGCGGGCTAAAATTCCTTTTGGTATTGGCCAATATGGAAAGAGTTTCCGTAATGAAATAACTCCAGGTAACTTTATTTTTAGAGTAAGAGAATTTGAACAAATGGAATTAGAATTTTTCTGTAAACCGGGAACAGATTTAGAATGGTTTGGTTTTTGGAAAAATTATTGTATTGATTTCTTAAAGCTTCTGGGATTAAAAGAAGAAAATTTAAGATATCGGGACCATTCTAAAGAAGAATTATCTTTTTATAGTAAAGCCACAACTGATATTGAATATAAATTCCCATTTGGTTGGGGAGAACTTTGGGGCATTGCCGATAGAACTGACTACGATTTAGGAGTTCATGAAAAACATTCAGGAGCGGACCTTAAATATTTAGACCCTGAAACTAATGAAAAATATCTTCCTTATGTTATTGAACCATCAGTGGGAGTAGAAAGATTAATTCTAACATTATTATGTGATAGTTACACCGAAGAAGAAATAAGTAATGGTGATACACGTTTAGTTTTAAAAATTCATCCAGCACTTGCTCCAATTAAAGCGACTATTTTACCATTAGTTAAAAAACTTCATAGCGAAAAGGCAAATGATATATATGCCAAACTTTCATCTTATTTTAGTTGTAGTTATGATGAAGCTGGAAGTATTGGTAAAAGATATAGAAGATGCGATGCCGTTGGTACTCCATTTACCATAACTGTTGATGATAATACTTTAAATGATGATACAGTTACAATAAGAAATAGAGATACAATGGAACAAATTACTTTAAAAGTATCGGAAGTAAAAGATTATATTGAAAGCAAAATACTCTTGTAAAAATGCTATTTATTTGATAGAATAAAATAGTAAATAGAATAATATGGAGGATAAAAAATATGGCATTCAATAAAATAAAAAATTGGTTAAAAGATGATGAAGACAAAGAAGAATTAGAAGGCGAAGAAGAATACTATGCTATTTCGGAAGCCGATGCCTTAAAAGATGCTGATAAAGCTGGGAATAAAATGATTCTTTTAGAACCTCGTTCATTTTCGGAAGCGCAAGCCATTGCAGACCATTTAAAAAATCGCAATAGTGTAGTTGTTAATTTAAAAAGAGTAACATCTGCTCAAGCTAAAAGAATAATTGATTTTTTAAGCGGATGTATTTATGCCATAGGGGGAAATATGCAAAAAATTGGAGTCGGAATTTATTTATGTACTCCAAAAAATGTTAATGTTCAAGGCAAAATAACTGATGATAGTGAAAAAGTTAAAAATGCCAGTGAAGATGAACTAGAGTGGTAAAAGAGTTGATATAAATGAAAAAATTCACAAGTAGCATACCGGGATACAATAAAGGGGAAGTTAATTCTTTTGTTGACAAAGTTACTATCGAATATGAAAGCATGCTTAATAATCTAAAACAAAGAGATTTAGATATTGATAGTTTAAAGAAAGAATTAGCTCACTATAAAGAATTAGAAAGCACTTTGAATAGAGCTATTTTAATCGCGGAAGAATCTTCCCAAAATATTAAGAAGAATTCTTTTGAAGAAGCGAAACTTATTGTGGAAAATGCTCGGAAAAATGCTTCAAGAATTGTGAATAATGCTTTGATTAAAGCAGAAAAAGTGGAAAGAGAAGCTGAAGATTTAAAAAGATATGTAGAAAGATATAAAAATAAATATCGTCGATTATTAGAAGA
>CANQXB010000059.1 GCA_947627805.1 uncultured Bacilli bacterium | reverse complement strand
TATGAAGATTAATTAGGATAGGTAAAAAGCCTATCTTTTTTGTTACCATCGCATTTTACCATCGCACTATTTTTTTTGTTTACAACTTTTTAACATTGAAAAAAATCAAAAATTGACTCTGGGGGGGGTATTATATAATAAAAGTATCAATAGATAGAAGATAATATAATGGTTAAGTTATTAACAAAAAGGAGAGATTAAAATTATATGAATGGAGAAGAAAGAAAAATATTAATAAGTAGTATAGTATTGGTAGTAACATTAATATTAGTAGTCGTAGGAACAACTTATGCTTTCTTTAGTTTACAAATAGAAGGAGAAAATACAACAACTAATGTGGAGTTAACAGTAGGAGAACAAAATGAAATAACCTTAAGTGGTGGAATAACTAATTTTCATATTAATCTAGATGTCAGCGATATGACAGAAGATAAAATATGGACATCTTATTATGGAACAACCGATAGCAATAAGAAATATGCAGCAGATGGAGATTCAATATATCAGGATATAGGAACATTTACCAAGAAGGGTACCTTAACGGAGGAATATGGATGTTATGCTGATATAAATATCGATTTAAGTGGAGATATGGCTGAATCACTTCAATATGTTGATTTGAGATTATATATAGAACAAGGAATTTTTTCTAGAACTTATGATTTATCATATGAAACTGGTAAACAAGAATTCAAATTTAATTTAAGTAATTCCAATATGGAGCCAATAAAAGCATATTTAGAATTTGCAAATCGAGATGATGACCAAAGTTATTTAGCCGGAAAAGAATTAACAGTAAGTATAAAAATAGATAATTTTAGATGTACTAATACTCCACATCGCATCGCAAACTAGTAAAAATAACATTCTTTTAAATTACAACAATTATATAAATTTATAGAATTAAAAGATTTATTAATAGTTAAACTATAATTTATTACTAATATAAGGCATTGAAAAATATGTCTTTTTTTGTCGAAAATTGAGAAGTTTTGACAACGTTTGTCGAAAGTGTTGAAATTACTAAAATAATAAGCTATTATCTATCTTCGAAAGCGGGTTTTGGTTGATTTTTTTACTATTATTTATATATTACCTATTTTCCAAGCGTCTAAATCGTTTATTAAATCCCGAATGTCAACTTAGAAATCCGCTTTCAAATTATTATATTTTATGGTAAAATACCTTGGAGGAAGTGAAAGTATGCATTTACCAGATTTAAATGTTGCTAAAGATAGAAAAAGTAAAGAAAATAAATATATAAATTTAGAAGAAAATTATCAAAAAGTATTTAAAGGAAAGAAATATTTTTTAAGAACTTATGGATGTCAAATGAATGTGCATGATAGTGAAGCTATTAGTAGTTATTTAGAAACTTTAGGTTTTATTAAAACAGAAAATATTGAAGAAGCTAATGTGGTAGTTTTAAATACTTGTGCCATTAGAGAAAATGCTCGTGATAAAGTTGTAGGGTTCTTAGGTAAATGTCATTACTTAAAGAAAAATAGAGATGATTTTAAAATAGTATTAACCGGTTGTATGAGTGAACAACCAGATTTTATTAAAGAAATATTATCTAAACATAAATATATTGATATTGTTATTGGTACACATAATATTCATGAACTTCCTAAATTATTAATAGAAAATTCTTCTAAACAAGAAATAGAAGTTTATTCTAATAGTGATGAAGTAATTGAAGGAATGAATTATGAAAGAGATTCAAAATATACAGCTTGGGTTAATATTATGTATGGTTGTGATAAATTTTGTACTTATTGTATTGTTCCTTATACTAGAGGAAGAGAGAGAAGTCGAAAGTTAGAAGATATTTTAAAAGAAGTAGAAGACTTAATTAAAAAAGGTTATTTAGAAGTTACATTACTTGGGCAAAATGTTAATGCTTATGGTATTGATATTGGTCATACTTTTAATGAACTTTTAGAAAAAGTTGCTAAAACAGGGATTAAAAGAATTCGTTTTGTTACAAGTCATCCTTGGAATTTTACTGATGAAATGATTGAAACAATTAGGAAATATTCCAATATTATGCCTTATATTCATTTACCTTTGCAATCTGGTAGTGATAATATCTTAAAAAGAATGAATAGAAGATATACTAAAGATGAATATTTAAAGTTGTTTAAAAAAATGAAAGAAAGAATTCCTAATGTGGCAATTACAACCGATATAATTGTGGGATTTCCAAATGAAACTAGAGAAGATTTTGAAGAAACTTTAGATGTGGTTAGAAAATGTGAATATGATGGTGCTTATACTTTTATTTATTCTAAAAGAGAAGGTACTCCTGCGGCTTTAATGGAAGATAAAATAACTTTAAAAGAAAAAGAAGAAAGATTACAAGAATTAAATAAATTAGTTAATTTTTATTCTAATAAAAGTAATCAAAAATTATTAGGTAAAACAGTAGAAGTCTTAATTTTGGGAGAAAGTGAAAAAGATAAAGATAAAGTATATGGTTATACTGATACAATGAAATTAGTAAATGTCATAGGTAGTAAAGATATTATTGGGCATATTGTAAATGTTAAAATAACAGATGCTAAAAGCTTTAGTTTAGATGGAGAATACCAAAAAGAAAAGGTAGAAAATTAATTTAATTATATCTACCTTTTTAAATGTAATTCTTTTATTTCTTTAATTAATTCTTTATCTTCTTTATTAAGATTTAAACTTTGGAAAATTTTAGTAAAAGCTTTACTAAAGAAATAATACCACCATATATATTCATTATGATAATATTCGGACTTAAGAGAAGCTTCTTGTAAGTTATTATAGGCAAGTGTAACTAGTCTTCTAAAAATATGTAGTTTAATATTGAGAGGATAATCATTTTGAAAAAGCATTCCGATACTTTCTAAAAAGCGATAGGTCATATTAATCTTAGCTAATTGTTCTTGATAATCTTGATATAAGTTATGTTTTTTAAATAAATTTTCTAAATAATCTAGAGCTTTTAAACTATTTAAATACCATATAGACTCATCAATGGTTCTTGTATGAGTTAAACTTTCTTGATGTTTTCTATAGTTTACTAAATTTTTAGGGGCAATACCTACAACGTTAGACTTAGCTAAGATTAGAGGTGTAACTGCTAAATCTTCGGGAATTCTTTTTTCTTTAAAAGTGGGAAATTCTATTCCTTCTAAAACACTTCTTTTATATAATTTATTACCAATACCAACTGCTTCAAAAACAATAAAATCTTTATGCTCATTTATTATAATACTTTGATTTGGTTTGTTATTCATGGTATTGTAGCCATTTTTAAAATTAAAATGCTTATACATTATATTATAACTAGTTTTAACTACCTCGGCTTCGTATTTTAAAGCAATTTTTAACATTTCTTCTAAAGCATTTTCTTTTAAAGTATCATCACCATCCAAGAATTTAATATAATCGCCACTGGCGTTTTTAAGACCATTATTTCTAGCCGCTGATACGCCTTTATTGTCCTCGGAAATAATAAAATAAGGAAGATTAACTGTTTTTAAATAATCTTGACTTATTAATAAGGTATTATCGGTACTTCCATCATTTACAAGGATAATTTCTATATTCTTATATGTTTGATTAACAATACTTTTTAAACAATCTAAAATATATTTTTCTTCATTATAAGCCGTAACTATTACGGATATTTTTTTCATAAATCCCCCTTAAAATTAGGCTATATTATAGTGTTTTTATAAACAAATGTCAAATTAACAAATATTAGACAATATTAGTTACAGTTTGCCATAAAATTAAATACATAGTATAATATTATTAACCAAGAGGTGAATTAATTTTGAATAAAATAAAAAAAATATGGACTGAAAATAAAATATTATTAGTTCTAGCTGTTATCTTAATTGTTTGTTTAGTTATCTTTTTAGGAGTTTCGATAAAATATTTTTATGGCTCTAATAGCAATAAATATGGTAGTCGTTTAGATAGTATTAAAGATACTCCTTTAAGTGAAGAATTATTTAAAGATATTGAAAATAAACTAAAAGAAAGTGAAAGTGTTAGTAAAGTAACTACTAATTTACAAGGAAAAGTTGTTTATATAACGATTAGTTATAATGAAGGAACTAAATTAGATGATGCTAAAAATATCGCTTCAGAAGTTATTTCCTTATTTAATGAAGATGAACTTCAATTATATGATTTAGAGTTTACGATTAAATCTAATGAATTTACCTTAATGGGCGCTCGTAATTCTAATGGAAGTGGCACGATAGTTTGGGCTAATAATACCCCAATAGAAAGTGCTGAGTAATTATGAAAAAGAAAAAATGGTTTTTGATAACACCTCTTTTAGTCCTAATTATAATTATTGGGAGTTTTACGATCTATAAAGTTTTAACTGATAAAAGTAATTTAACTAGTGAAGAGCGAACTTGGATAAACAGTAATATAAATAATATTCAAAATGTTTATGTTGTTAAAGATGAAAATATTTTTAGTAAAGATGGTCATGGGGTCTTTTATACCTTTTTAGATGATTTTAAGAATGAATATGGTATATCAGTTAATGTGGTATCAGTTCCCGAAAATACTATGCAAACAGGAGTTAATTTAAATTATAGTCCGACTGTAAGTGAAGATAGCCAAATATTTTTAACTGACCATTATGTTTTACTTAGTAAAAATAAAGAATATTTTAATACTAATAAAGATTTAGAAGGTTTAAGTATTGGGATATTAAATGAAGATAGAAGTCTTATTAGTGCTTTTTTAAAGGAAGAAAATATTACTTTAAATGGTTATGATGAAATAGATGAATTATTTTCTTCTTTAGATTCTAAAGAAAAATATATTATCTTACCGAGAATTAAATATTTAAATGAAATATTAAGTAAGAATTTAAATATAGTTTATCATTTAAGTGATATAAATAGTTATTATGCTTTAACCGGAAATGGTGATATATTTAGTAGTATTTTAACTAAATATTATCATAAATGGGAAAAGAATTTAAATAAATATTTAAAAGAAGAAGAATTTAAAATATTTACTAAATCTTTAAATATTACGGAAAAAGATATTGATAAATTATTATCAGTTAATTATAATTATGCCTTTATTAATAATAGTCCTTATGAAGTTATTATGAGTGGTAACTATGGGGGAATTGTTGCGGAATATCTCCAAGAATTTAGTGAATTTAGTGGTATATTCTTTAATGTTACTAAATATAGTAATCAAAATAAATTAATAAGAGCTATAAATTTAGATAAAGTAGATATGTACTTTGATTTTAATCAAAATATTAATTCTAATTATGAGCATACAGAAAATGGTATTACAAGTAGTATCTCTATTATTGCCCATTATAATAATTTAAAAGCGATTAATTCTGTTTATGCTTTACAAGGGGAAACAGTTTATGTAGAAGCAGGTAGTAATTTAGAAGAATATTTAAAAAGCATTGGTAATATTAATCTTAAAACTTATCATAATAATACCGAATTATTTAAATTAAATAAAGAAAATGCGATTATTGTTATGGACACTTATATTTATAATTATTATCGTAATAGTAAACTTAATAATTATGTTAGTAGATATAATGAATTTATTAAAGATAAATATTATTTTAGAATTAAAAGTGGTAATGATATTTTAAAGAATTTACTGGATAAATATATTAATTATTTAGACCCTAATATGGTAATTAATAATGGTATTAATAGTCATATGAAGACAGTTAGTCATGGAAGTATTTTAAATAATATTGCAATTTATTTCATTTTAAGTATTATTTTAGTATTAGTAAGTGGTTTTATTATTTATCATAATTCGAAGAAAATAAGAATTGCGAGAAGACTTAAAAAAGATGATAAAATTAGATTTATTGATGAACTTACGTGTCTTAAGAATAGAGCTTATTTAAGTGATTTTATGAAAACTTGGAGTAATAATACTATATACCCTCAAACAGTTATTGTGGTAGATTTAAATAGATTACAAGAAATAAATGATAAGTATGGAGTAAGTGAAGGCGATAAGCAAATTCAAGCTGCGGCGAATGCTCTTATAAAAACACAACTTGATAATAGTGAGTTAATGCGGAGTGATGGTAATGAATTTGTTATTTATACTGTTGGTTATAATCAAAAACAAATTATAAATTATATTCATAAATTAAATAAAGAATTAAATAAACTTCCTTATAATTTTGGAGCGGAATTTGGTTATAGTATCATTTTAAATAATTTAAAGAGCATAGAGGATGCTTTAACCGAAGCTACTATGGACATGAAAAATAAAAAGGCGAGTAGTAAATAATGAAAAAAAGAGTTACCAAAGCTAAAAAGACAATTAAAGAATTTTTCCAAAATTTTGTAAGAGTTATTAGAAGAAGTGATATGGTTATTTTACCAGGGAATTTAGCTTTTTTCTTAGTTTTAGCAATTATTCCTTCTTTAGGTTTAATTTCTTATGCAGCTTC
>CANQXB010000058.1 GCA_947627805.1 uncultured Bacilli bacterium | reverse complement strand
CTCCGTAGCTCAGCTGGATAGAGCAATCGCCTTCTAAGCGATCGGTCAGGTGTTCGAATCACCTCGGGGACACCATCGTAAAATATAAACTCAAACCCGTAAAGTTTGAGTTTTAATATAAAAAACTGGCATATAAGCCTTATATGATTTATTCAATTTTTGAATATAAGAGTTATGTTTTAACTCAGTCATATAAGCACTGCCAGTTTTTATATTATTTAATTATTTTCTTTCTTTTTTTCTTACTTTTACTTTTATACCTTTTTTATATTTAATAAAGTCTTCAACATTTTCATCTAAAATACTTAACATTTCAAAAGGTAAACCAATTTGATTACTAATTAATTTCTTGGTTTCGGGATTTAAATTATACCCTTTAGTTTTTTCTTCTTCTCCAAATATAATTAAAGTATCAGTTTTGCCATCATCAAAACGAGTACCTTCTTTATACTTTTGAATTTCGGCTTCTTTTTCTTTAAATAACCATTCGAAAGTTATGGCCTCCTCATCATCATCTTTTATGGTATAAAAAACATCTGGTTCACCATAAACAACTCGTATAGCCTCATAAAAATCACTTAAAGCAGCTAGCTTTTCACCCATTGTGGTATCTTTATCTGGACATTTTCCCACCGATATTCTTAAGAAAGCCTCTTTATTAAATTTATAATAGAAAGGTAGTCCTTCTCTAAATAAGTAATCTAAATCACTATGAGATTCCGAATGAGTTCTACAATACTTTCCACTAAACAAAGCATTATAAGGTGTTCCATAATAATCAATTTTATCTTTTAAATAACTTTTTAAAAGAAAGTATAATTCCAAACAATCATCGTCTTTAGATAGATAATTCATAACCAAAACCTCATTTCTAAAATAATTATATCACAAACTAAAAATTTAAGCATTATTTAATGAAATCATCTCCTTTTTATGTTACAATTAACTTAAGAATAAAGGAGGCTTTATGGCGAAAAAATTAAAAGTTAAAAAGAATGTTGTAAAGATTAGTATTATTAGTTTTATTGTCCTTTTATTTTTAGGAATAGGTATTTATTCTTATATAAAAATAACGGAAAAAATAAATTATGAAAAGACTTATGAATTTAAACTTATTAATAAAGGTTATGATAAAGATACCGCAGTTAAAATAAGTGAAAAATTTAAAGATAAAGAAATTGATTATATTTTAGAAGAGCCAATTGACAATATTTATTTAGATATTGCTCAAGATAAATTTTTTATCTATGACAAATTTTATGAATATTTAGATTATCAAAAAGAACATGAAGATGAAAGTATTCGCGATATTATTGAAAGAGTTAACACAAATACTCATAAAGACTATTATACAGACCCCACTCCTACGGACACTTCCAAAGGCAATTTAATGTTGGTTAATAAATATCACTATTTAGAAAATGATTTTGTTCCAGAAAATTTAGTAGATATTCCGCAAACTTACGCCTATGGAGATATTGGCAGTCAAAAGGCTACCGAAGAAACCTACAATGCTTTTTTAAATATGTGGAATGCTTCTCATGAAGCAGGGTTTTATTTAATGGTTAATTCCTCTTACCGAACTTTTGAAAAACAACAAAGTGTTTATGATGATTATAAAAAATCTGGAGGAACTAATTATGCCGATAAATATGCTGCAAGACCAGGATTTTCGGAACATCAAACGGGACTTTCTTTAGATATTTTTGAAAAAGGAACCAGTTCGAAAACATTCCTCCAAACAGATTCTTATAAATGGTTAGTGGAAAATGCCCATAAATATGGCTTTATTCAAAGATACCCTACTGATAAAATAGAAATAACTGGTTATGATTTTGAATCTTGGCATTACCGTTATGTGGGAGTTGAAGCGGCAACCTATATTTATGAAAATGGAATAACTTTTGATGAATATTATGCTTACTTTGTCAAGTAGGCATTTTTATTAGGTTAAGAGTTTATAAATTCTAAATAATTTGATATAATTAAAGAGGTGAAATATGTTGAATTACCCTAACAAGATTAAAAAAGATTACAAAAAAAATATTAACTATGGCAACCGAGGGATGGATTTAGAAAATATGATTAATGAAGCCAATGAATATTATTTAGAAAAAAATATGGCTTTAATCTATAAAAAACCAACTCCGATTGGAATTGTTAAAGTTAGTTATGATAATAATAAGCAAAAAATAAAAGATGCATATTTTGCTACCCAATCAACATTAGATTATAATGGATTATATAAAGGAAAATATGTAGAATTTGATGCTAAAAATACTGAATCAAAAACATCTTTTCCTATTAGTAATGTCCATCCTCATCAAATAAGACACATTAAAAGAGTTATTGAACATGGAGGAATTGTTTTCTTAATCATTCGCATTAATGGTTTAATATTCTTATTAAATGGTCGTGATTTTATTGAGTTTATTGAAACTACGGAAAGAAAAAGTCTTCCTTTTTCGTATATTAAAGATAAAGGTTATATCTTAGAATATAATTATAATAAAGGTCTTGATTATTTAAAATATGTTGATTTAATTGGAGGTCTAAATAATGAAGAAAATTAAATTAAAAGTTAAAAAACCTAAAGAAGGAGTTAAAAAAGTTAAAGAAAAAAGAATCCTTTGGAAAAGTGTTCTAAACATTCTTTTAATAATAGCAATTGGAGTTGTAAGTTTAGGACTTGTTTTTGTTCTATTTATTGTTATAACTTCACCAAACTTTGAAAAAGATAAATTATATCAAAAAGAACCAACAATTCTTTATGATAAATATGGTGAGGAAATAGCTAGGGTTGGTTCAATGGACAGTACTGTTATAACTTATGATGAAATACCAGATGTTATTATTGATGCTTTAATTGCAACGGAAGATTCCCGATTTTTCCAACACAATGGTCTAGATTTATTTAGATTTTTAAAAGCTACGGCTCAACAATTAATTGGCAAAAGTTATGCTGGTGGAGCCTCTACTCTATCGATGCAAGTAATTAAAAGAACTTATACCGGAGGCGAAGATGAAGGTATCAAAGGAATCATAAGAAAATTTAAAGATATTTATATGGCTGTCTTTAAACTAGAAGCCAACTATACAAAAGAAGAAATAATTGAATTCTACTTTAATAGTCAATGGTTTGCTAATGCTGGAGATATCAATATTGCTAAAGGTATTTATGGAATTGAAAAAGCCAGTCAATATTTCTTTGGCAAATCATGTAAAGATTTAAATTTAGCGGAAGCCTCTCTACTTGTAGGAATGTTCCAAAATAGTAGTATCTATAATCCTTATCAATACCCTGATGATGCCAGAGGAAGACAAAAAACAGTTTTAAAATTAATGGTTAGACATGGCTATATTACGGAAGAGCAAATGAATGATGCCCTTGCAATACCAGTTCAAAGCTTATTAGCTGAATATAGTTATAAAGCTTTGCAAGCGGAAAGTAAACAAGCCTTTATTGAATATGTTTTAGATGAAGTTGAAAAAAATCTTGATGTTGACCCTTATAAGACATCATTGAAAATATATACAACCTTTGATCCTAAAATTCAAGCTATTTTAGAAAAGGTTGAAGACGGAGAAGTTTATAAATTCCCTGATGATACTGTTAATGAAGGAATTGCTGTTACTTCGATTGAAGATGGTTCAATTGTAGCTTTATCAGGAGGTAGAGATTATAAAGGTAATGGTATTAACTTTGCCGTTGATATCAAAAAACAACCAGGATCAACTGCTAAACCGTTATTTGATTATGCGATGTATATTGAACATATTTCTCATAGTAGTTATGCCATGGTTTTAGATGAGCCAACAACATATAGTAATGGAACTTCTATATCTAACTATGATAATAGTTATAAACATTTAATTACGATGCGTTATGCTTTAAGGGATTCTAGAAATATTCCGGCTTTAAGAATATTTAAAGAAGTAGCTAAACTTGACCAAAAGATAATTGAAGATTTCGTTCATAGTGTAGGTATTGATTATGGTGATTATTTAGTGGAAGCGGCTTCAATTGGCGGATTTGATGGGGTTAGTCCTCTTCAAATGGCCGCGGCTTATGCCTCTTTTGCAAGAGGAGGTTACTATATTAAACCTTACTCTTATACGAAAGTAATTAATACGGAAACAGAAAAAGAAATTAATTATAGTTATACTAAAGAAAAAGTGATGGAAGAATCTACGGCCTATATGATAAATAATATTTTAAATGCATATGGAGCTGGAGGTAATAATGTTGCTGGTAAAACGGGAACAACTAACCTTGACAAAGATACCAAAGATAGACTTAATTTAAAAAGTGGCGCCGTAAAAGAAGTATGGTACAATACCTACTCTACCGAATATTCTGTATCTTTATGGTATGGTTATGATGTCTTAGAACCTGATGCGGCCACAACTAAACATTATTTAACTAGTTCAAGTGGTGGTACAGCTAGAAGCACTATAATGAGTTATTTAGCCAAAAATATTCATAAAGATAAAAAAGATTTTAAAATTCCTAAAGGAGTTACCGCGGTCAATATTGAACAAGAAACATTCCCTCCTCAATTATGTAGTGCTAATACTCCTGAATCAATGTGTTTAACTGAATACTTTGTTTCAGGAACAGAACCTACTGACGTCTCTCCTCGGTATGATTATTTAGAAAATCCTACTAATGGAACTTTCCAATTTAGTGGTAATTCTATTACTTTAAAATGGAATCCCATAAAAACACCAGAAGCTATTGATACGACATTCTTACAAAATCATTTTACGGAATATTATGCCGAATATGCTACTGATTATTATAATAAGAGACTTGCTTATAACAATTCTTATATGGGTTCATTAATTTATCGGATTTATTTAAGAAATAGTGATGGAACGGAAACGGAAATAGGATCTACAACGGGTAATAGTTTCACTTATTCAGTTTCGGCCGGAGGCGATTATACTTTTGTTGTTAAAGCTTCTTATACCATTTATAGAGGTAATATGTCTAAAGGCTTAATTATAAGCACTAGAACTATTGATAACAATGTTAATAATATGTTTGATGATAACGATGAAGATGAAGATACAGGATTAAACTAAAAAACTTGGAGTAATTTCCAAGTCTTTTTTTATTTTTACTAATTTATTCTTTCAAAATTATCTTTACCAACTCCACAAACGGGACATTTCCAATCATCTGGTAAAGAAGCAAAAGGAATACTTTCTTTACTATCATCATAAATATGACCACAAATAGTACAACGATAAATAGGTTTAGCACTTTTTATTTCTTCTTCAATATATGTTGGCGCTTTTTTAGGAGAAGTTCCTTTCATATTCTCTTGATAATATTTATAAGTTAAGGAATCATCGTTATTAATTACTTTAGTACTAATAACTTTAACTAAGAAGATATCATGAGTAAAAACGGAAGTAATAGAGATAACTTCCCCAACAATATAACCATTTATTCCTTCATTAAGAGCAGGAATACCCTCAAATAGTTCGTAATCAACATTGGCAAATTTATCTATATCTTTTGAAGAATAAAAACCAAAAGTAGTTATTACATCTTTCTTTACTTTTTCACTTAAAATATTAATAATTAATTTTTTACTTTCTTTAATAATTTTATTAGTATAATTATCTTTATTTATACTAATAGCTAATATCGGATTATTACTTGTTATTTGAGTTACCGTATTAACAACACAACCAGCTTTTTCTTTTTCATTACTACTAGTTATAATATATAAACCATACGACAACTTTTTAAATACATTTTTATCAATCATCTAAGAGTCCCTAAATTAATTATTTTTTCAACTTCTTCTCGAACACTATCAAAAGTGAATGGTTTAGCTAAAACATCGACAATATCATAATTAAAGGCTCTATCTACTCGATCTTTAGCAACATCACCTGTTATTATACATACAGGTATTCTTTTAAATAAGTTATTTTCTTTAAAATAATCTAAAACGGCAAAACCATCAATTTCCGGCATATTTAAATCAAGTAAACAACCTATAATGGAATCATCAACATTATTTTTGATAATATCAATAGCTTCCCTACCATTATAAGCTATTAATACTTCATACTTATCTTTAAATGCCCTTTCGACAATATTACTAATTATTTTGGAATCATCCGCTACTAATATTTTTTTCATTTTTCTCCTCCTAAATATTTATGAGCTAGCTCTGTAAATCTTTTTATCTCTTTATCTAACTTATCAAATTTTTTATTTACTTCATCAATATTATTTCCTTTACTGGCCATTTCATGTTCATAAGCAATATCAGCTAAATCTTTAAAGCCTAAATATTTAGCATCACTTTTTAAAGCATGAACTAATATTGCATAATCTTCCATATTTTGTTCATCTTTATATTTTAATATATTTGGTACTCTGGTTTCATTTTCCTCTAAAAAAGCTTCAAGAGTTTCATCATAAAATGATAAATCTCCTAAAAATTCTA
>CANQXB010000057.1 GCA_947627805.1 uncultured Bacilli bacterium | reverse complement strand
AATACCCCATATGTGGTATCTTCTATTATTGATAGTAGTTCTAATAGTATAATTTATGAAAATAAAGTTAAAACGAAACGAGAAGTTATTAGTAGGGAAACATCAGCAACCGTTAGATATGTTTTAGAAAGTGTAGTGGCTAATGGTACCGGTAAAAATGCTTATATTGAAAATTATCGAGTAGGAGGTAAAACCGGAACAGCGCAAAAAGTTAAAGATGGTAAATATATGGTTGGAAATTATATTTTATCTTTTATAGGCTTTTTACCGGCATCGGATCCGGAAGTAGTTGTTTATGTTGCGGTTGATAATCCGAAAGGAGTAACCCAATATGGGGGAACAGTATCGGCTCCGATTGCGAGAAGTATTATGTTATCGGCGATTGAAACCTTAGGTGTTAAAGAAGAACCAGGGGGAATGTTAAAAGAATATAGTTATTTAGATGTTAAATATTATAAATTGCCAGATGTTGTGGGAATGACTAAAGAAAATGCCACCAAAACATTAAAAGAATTTAAAGTAAAATATACAGGTAGTGGTGATAAAGTAGTTTATATGTCTCCCCAAGCTAATACTTTTCAAAGTGTTGATACAACCATAACTTTATTATTAAACTAGACACAAATTGACTGTCAAAAGTAATAGTTTAATTTAAAAGGACTTGATAAATGGTGTATAATTATTAAAGAGGTGAAGAACTTATGTTAATTCTAGCCAAAGCGGCCATGGCCATGATGTTAGGTTTTATTTTAGCAATTGCCAGTGGTTTAGTTTTTATTCCCCTTTTAAAGAAATTTCATATTGGTCAAAATGTTAGTCGGGAAATAAATAAAAGACATTTAGTTAAAGAAGGAACTCCAACAATGGGGGGAATTATCTTTATTTTCCCTGTTATTCTTTCTTTGATTTTATTATATATTAATAAGTCTATTGAACTTAGTTATAATCTCGGTATTTTAATCTTTGTCTTTTTGGCTTATGCAGTTTTAGGAGGAGTCGATGACTTTTTAAAAGTTAAATTTAAGAATAATGCGGGGTTAAGTATTGTTACGAAGTTTTTAATTCAAATGATTATTGCCCTTATTTTCTTTTATTTCTTTATGATTAGTGGGGGTTCATCAACCTTACAATTTACAGCTTTAAATTTAGTTATTCCTTTAGGCTGGATGTTTGGTATTTTCATTTTATTCTTATTAGTCGGTACAACTAATGCCGTAAATATTACCGATGGCTTGGATGGTTTAGCGACAGGTCTTAGTGCTATTGCTTTTCTTGCCTATGGGATTATTTCTTGGAATTGTGGTTGGTTAGAAGGTTACCAAGAAATTGCTATTTTCTGTTTTTTAACTGTTGGAGCTTTATTAGGATTTTTAGTTTATAATTCGCATCCCGCTCATGTCTTTATGGGTGATTTAGGTTCTCTTTCTTTAGGAGGAGCTTTGGCTACTATTGCTATTTTAACTAGACACGAATTATCTTTAGCTATTATTGGGGGAGTTTTTGTTATTGAAACTCTTAGTAGTTTTATTCAAATAATTGGTATTCGCAAATTTAATCATAAAGTATTTTTAAAAGCACCTTTGCATCATCACTTTGAAGAATTAAAGTGGAGCGAAAGTGATATTGTCAAATTATTTTATGTCGTCGGTCTATTACTTGCCATGGCCGCGATTACTTATGGTGTTTGGTTATAAAAAATAATTTAGGGGGTAAAAACATTTGAAAAAAAATTTTAATAAGACTTTATTTTTAGCAGTAATTTTAATTACTGTTTTTGGTCTTTTAATGATTTATTCGGCTAGTTTTATTTGGGCGGAATTTAAATTCAATAATCCTTATCATTTTGTAATTATGCAAGGAATATTTTTCTTAATTGGCCTTATTTTAATGTTGGTTATGGCGAAAATTGATTATCATATCTATTATAAATATGCTAATGTTATTTTAATTATTTGTGCTATTCTTTTAACTTTAGTTTTAATTCCGGGAATTGGGAGTATTAGAAATGGAAGTCGCAGTTGGTTTGGTCTTGGTCCTTTAGGTATTCAACCCAGTGAATTTGCTAAAATCGGTTTAATTATTTATGTTTCTAAATATTTAACTAATAATGAAAAACTTATGAAAAGTATTACTAAAGGAGTTCTTCCTATTTTAGGAGTTATCGGTTTATTTTTCTTACTCATTATGTTAGAGCCTGACTTTGGAAGCGCTATGGTTATTGTTCTTACTTTAGTAGTGTTAATTTTTATCAGTGGTGTTAATATTTCTTTCTTTGTTAAAATGGGCCTTTTAGGTTTAATGGGAATTGTCGGTATAATTATCGCTGCCCCTTACCGAATTAAAAGAATAGTAAGTTTCCTAAATCCTTGGAGTGATCCTTTAGGTAGTGGGTACCAAATTCTCCAAAGTTTATATGCCATTGGTCCCGGTGGTCTAATTGGTCAAGGGCTGTTTAATTCGCGACAAAAATTCTTTTATTTACCAGAACCCCAAACTGATTTTATCTTTTCTATTATTAGTGAAGAGTTAGGTTTTTTAGGAGTTTTAATTGTTACCAGTTTATTTTTACTGATTTTTTATGAAGGTATTTCCATTTCTTTAAAACAAAATGATTTGTTTGGTAAATATTTAGCCTTTGGTCTTTCCTTTGGTTTAATTATTCAAGCTAGTTTAAATTTGATGGTTGTCGTTGGTTTAATTCCAGTTACAGGAGTAACTTTACCTTTTTTATCTTATGGTGGTAGTAGTTTACTAGTTAGTATGGCTAGTATTGGTATCTTACTTAATATTAGCAAAAATCAATTTTAGGAAAATATAATGCTAAAATTTAAATTATATTTTCCTGTGGGAAAATATGTTGACTTTAATAGATTTTAATAATATAATTAATATGGGTGATAAAAATGATTAAAAGAGAAGAATATTTATCTAAAATACGAGAATTTTATGATGTAGATATAATTAAAATTATAACGGGAATAAGAAGATGTGGGAAATCGACGTTATTACTACAAATAATTGATGAATTAAAGGAAAAAGGCATTAATGATAAACATATTATTTATATTAATTTTGAAGATGTAAATTTTTCTTTTATAAAAAACTATTTAGATTTAAATACTTATATTAAAGATAAAATAAAAGATAAAAAGAAATATTTTCTTCTATTTGATGAAGTTCAAATGGTTGAAGAGTGGGAAAGAGCAATTAATTCTTTTAAATCTACTTTAAATGTTTCAATTTTTATAACCGGTTCTAATTCTAAACTTTTATCTTCGGAGTTAGCAACTCTTTTATCGGGAAGATACGTAACTTTCAAATTGGCCCCCTTTACTTTTAGAGAAGTTATAAAATACAAAAATATTAAAGAAAAGATTGATATTGAAGAAGCCTTTAATGACTATTTGCTTTGGGGGGGAATGCCCCAAAGGTTTGAATTTACAACTGAAGAAGGGATGAAAACTTACTTAAAAGATGTGTTTGATTCAATAGTATTGAAAGATATTGTAAAAAGAAATTCCATAAAAAATGTCGCTTTATTTGAAAGAGTTATGGAATATTTAGTAACTAATCCTAGTCAAACATTTTCTCCAACTAATATGATGAGTGCTTTTGAAAACGAAAAAATACCAGTTTCTTCCAAAACTATTTATGAATGTTTAGATTATGCTGAAGCCTCATTATTAATGTCTAAAATTTCTACCTATGACATTAGAGGAAAAAGAATATTATCTCGCAAAGACAAATATTATTTGACCGATTTGGGATTGGGGCAAATTTTAAATATCAATAAAAAGACTCAATATGGTGCCTATTTAGAAAATATTGTTTATAATGAACTAATTTTTAGAGGTTATAATGTCAGCGTAGGAAATAATAATGGTAGAGAAATAGATTTTATTGCTACAAAACATAATCAAAAAGAATATTATCAAGTTACTTTTGAACTGTCTAATAAAGAAATTGAAGAAAGAGAATTTGGAGCCTATAATAATATTCAAGATAATTACCCCAAATATGTTATATCAACTGATAAATTAGATTATTCTCAAAATGGTATTATTCATAAAAATATTATAGATTGGTTATTAGAAAAATAAATTGATATAGTAATCAAAACTAGAAAATACTTAGGAGTCCACCTTGAAAAGATAAGCTATTTATGATAATATTTTAAATATAAGGAGTGATATATAATGGGTTTAGTTTTAATTATAGTTATTGTTTTAGTGGTTTTAGTAGTTCTTTACTTTATTTCAACTTATAATGGTTTAGTAAGTCTTAAGAATAAAGTTGAAGATGAAGCTAGTCAAATTGATGTTGAGTTAAAAAGAAGATTTGATTTAGTACCTAATTTAGTTGAAATAGTTAAAGGGTATACTAAACATGAAAAGGAAACTTTAGATAGTGTTGTTAAAGCCCGTAATTCTTATGTTACGGCTAATGAACTTGGTGATAAGTTAAAAGCGGATGGGGAACTTTCTAATGCGATTAGTAGATTATTTGCTTTATCTGAAGCTTACCCTGATTTAAAAGCTAATACTAATTTTTTAGAATTACAAACAGAACTTTCCGAAATTGAACAAAAAATAGTATATGCTCGCCAATTTTATAATGATTCAGTTTTAAAATTAAATAATAAAATTGAAATGTTTCCTTCTAATATTGTGGCTAAAATGTTTAACTTTAGTAAAAAGACATTCTTTGAAGTTCAAGAGAACGAAAGAGAAAATGTTAAAATTAAATTCTAGAGCATTTTAAAAAATGCTCTTTTTAAAAGGTAGGGTATTTATGAAAAAAGTTTGGTTTTTAATTATTAGTTTATTACTTTTTATGCCTAAAGTATGGGCTAATGATATTAAATCTATCAATATGGACATATATGTCGATAATTATGGTGATGCGCATATTACCGAAATATGGGAAGCTAAATTAAATCAAGGAACAGAAGGGTATAAGCCTTATTATAATTTAGGTAATTCCCAAATTAAAGATTTTCAAGTATCTTTAAATAAACAAACCTTTACTTATGTTAGTCCTTGGGATGTCGAAGCTTCTTTTAATGAAAAGAAATATCATAATGGTCTTAATTATACTTCTGATGGGGTAGAATTATGTTTTGGGATTAGTGAATATGGTAATAATACTTATACTTTAAAATATATGATTACTGATTTTGTGGCTAATTTAAATGATAGTCAAATGATTTATTGGCAATTAATTCCTTATGAATTATCTGATAAACCAGAACATGTATATATTAAAGTATATAGTGATTTTGCTTATGATGATACCCTTCCTGTTTGGGGTTATGGTTATGGCGATAATAACAATGAAGGTTATGCCTATGTTTATGATGGCTATATTGAAATGACTAAAGAAGGTTCTTTAGATAGTGATGAATATATGGTTCTTTTAGCAAAATTTCCTAAAAATACTTTTATGAGTGATAATAATATAGATGAAGATTTTACCTATTATGCTAATATGGCCGAAGAAGATTCAGAAAATTATCATAATTCTAAAGGTCATACTATTTTAGAAATTTTAGGTTTATTATTCGTTGCCTTTGTAAATTTACTTCCCTTCTTAATTGTTATTATAAGTTTAGGTTATATCTTTACTAGACCTAAATATGGCACCAAAAAATTAAAATTTAATAAAGGTGCTAAAGATCTTAAAGAGGCCCCTTATTTTCGCGATATTCCTTTAAAAAAAGATATCTTTAAAGCTTATTGGGTAGCCTGTGAATACGATTTAATTAAAAATAATACCGACTTTTTAGGAGCTATTCTTCTTAAGTGGTTAAAAAATAAAAATATTGAAAATATTAGTGTTAAAGAAAAAGATAAAGCTTTAAAACTTTTAAATAGTGATAATTTATCTCCTTTAGAAGTGGAATTATTTGAAATGATGAATATCGCTAGTAAAGATGGTGTTTTAGAAAAAAATGAATTTACTAATTGGTGTAAAAATCATTATCAAAAAATTCTTGATTGGTTTAATAGAGTAATTGATAATGAAACAATGAATTTTGTTTCTGAAAACTTAATTGCGGTTGAAAAAACCAAATTTAGGGAAAGATATTTAGTTAGTGATGCCATGAAAAAGAATGCTTTAGAAATGCAAGGATTAAAGAAATTCTTAAATGATTTTACTTTAATTAAAGATAGAAAGGCAATTGAAGTAAATTTATGGGATGAATATTTAATGTATGCGCAAATCTTTGGGATTGCTAAAAAAGTCGCTAAAGAGTTTAAGAGATTGTACCCTGATGTTTTAACTGATGAATATTATGATGATATTATTTTTATTCATACGATTTCTTATGAAGGTGTTCATGCGGCAAGTGTGGCTAAAAGTCGAGCCGAAAGTTATTCTTCTGGGGGCGGGGGATTCTCTTCCTCTGGTGGGGGAGGAGGTTCCTTCGGTGGCGGAGGTGGCGGAGGCGGCTTCCGTTAAAAAGTGTTTAGATTAATTGTTAATTTTTGGTAAATAGATAAGAATATTTTTACATAATTT
>CANQXB010000056.1 GCA_947627805.1 uncultured Bacilli bacterium | reverse complement strand
GTACCAGATGATTACTTTAAATTATTAATGGTTGCTCAACAAATTTCTGGACTTACTATAAGACCAGTACCTAGAAATGGTTCTTATACTCAAAATCCAGGCGAAACTCAAATTTCAAGTCAAGATTTATATTCATATATAATTAATCAATCCGTAATATTAGGTGATGAAGGATAGAATAAAAAAGGAAGGAAGGGCTCAAGTGTGAATGATGCGATATTTTCACAGATAGACTTTGGACCTTTAAAAGAGTTTATAGATGATGATAACATAACCGACGTTTCTTATGGAAATCAAGGGCAAGTTCATTTAAAAACTTTGGATAAAGGTGTTTATCGAGTTGAAAGACCAGAAATAAATAATGCACTTTTAGAAAAATTAGCGTTTCAATGTGCGAATGTCATGGGTAAAACATTTAATATGGCCCATCCATTCTTAGATGCTGAATCCGCTGAATTGCGTTTAAATTTTATTCATGATTCTATATCGACTAATGGTATTTCTTGCGTTATCAGAAAAACTCCTGCTAAGATAAGACTTAATAAAGAAAAACTTATTAGTGAGAAATATGTAACGGAAGAATTACTAGATTTTCTTCTAACTTGTGTAGAAGGCCATTGCAATATTATTATTAGTGGAGAAACTGGTAGTGGTAAAACTGAGCTTGTTAAATATTTAGCCAGTCATACCAAAGAAAACGAAAAAATAATTACAATTGAAGATACCTTGGAACTTCACTTAGATAGAATTTTCCCTCATCGAGACATTGTAGCTGTTAAAACCAATAATATTGCTAGTTATTCTGATGTTTTAGTTGCTTGCATGCGGCAAAACCCTCGCTGGATTTTACTATCCGAAGTTCGTAGTGCGGAAGCCGTAACTGCGGTTCGTAACTCAATTTCATCAGGACATAACATTATTTCTACAATTCACTCTGATAGTGCGAGAAATGTGCCAATGCGGCTTTATTCGTTACTAGAATCAAGTCAAGATATTGACCAATTCTTAAAATCTATTCACCGTTATGTACAAATTGCAGTTCATGTTAAAGGTTACATGAGTGCGGAACTAGGCAGATTCCAAAGAGAGATTGTGGAAGTTTGTGAATTTTTTGTTGATGAAGATAATAATGCTGGTTATAACATTATATATAAAAAAGGTTTAGATGGTAGTCTTCATTTTGAAAACCCAACTAAATATTTAAAAGATTATATGGGAAGTCAAGGAGTTGTTTTAAAAGATAATTATTTCATTCAAGAAGATTCAAATAATAATGACCAAAAAACCAATAATATTCAAACTACGGAAGCTATTGATACATTGTAAAAAAGGAGGTGCATAAATATGAGAACATTACCAGAATTATTAATATTATTAGGATTAGCTATTTTTGTTATTATATATCGAAATAATCAAAATGGAAAATCATATAAACAAGTTTTTAATAAAGTAGAAGGTATATATGAAAAATATGCACCATATTCTTTTAAGATGGTTCGAGAAAAATCTAAAGAATTAGGCCAAGAATATACAGTCAAGCAATATGCCATGCAAGTAGTATTATTGGGAGGCTTTGCGGCTTTAATAGGTTATTTCTATTTTTATAGTATTATTTGGGCTGCAGTTTATGCTTTGGCAACAATTGCTTTTATTCCCTATTTAGCTTACCTTCGTTGTCAAAGAATATATAGTGAATTTATTTTTGAACAAATTCAAACTTATACGACTAACGTTATTATGGAATTTAATACCACCCAAAGTTTTGTTAAAAGTCTTGAAGGGGTAAGAGATTCGGGAATTATTGAAGAACCGGTTTTAGGAGATATTAGAAAAATGATAGATTTATCATATGTTAATGGAACAATTGATGAATCAATTGAATATTTTAATACTAAATATCCCTTCTATATGGTTAAAAATATGCACCAATTATTCTTACAAATAACTAAAGAAGGTGCTAAGGATGCTGGTGAATCTTTAGAAAATATGTCTTTAGATATCGATGCCTTAGTTGAAGGGGTATATAGAGACCAAATGGATAGAAAGAACTTCCATACGAGATTCTTAACATTTGCGGCCGTTTTATTTTTCTTAGTTATTGTTGTTGAATTTATGTTAGGTGAAGATAACTATATTGAATTAATTAGTATTTGGTATGTTCAACTAATCTTGCATGCTATTATATTAATAAATGTTTACTTCTTAATTACAGGAGAGAAGTATTACAATGAAGATGTGGGGGCTGAATAATGCAAATAGAGATAATTATAATTGCGGCTTTAATCTTTGTTGTAATGACCTACAATGGTCAATTAAGTATTAAAGATTTAATTAATGATAACTTTCATCTTTTTAGAAGATTAAAAGAAGAAGATTGGGATTTCTATGTAAGAGCTAGATATGGTGATAGTATGAATTCTGATGCTATATTTACTAAAAGAATAAGAAATGGTCTTTTAGTAATTGTTGGTTCTTTATTCTTCTTTATTCAAAAGTTAAATGCTATGTATATTTTAATTTCCTTTGTTTTAGGATTTATCATCTTTAAATTAGATTATATTAATATTAAATCATTTTATAAAAAGCATATGTTTTATATTGATAGTATGTTACCCCATTACTTAAAGAGTATTGAAATTTTAATTCAACACTATACAGTACCAGTAGCTATTGGTAAATCAATTACTGATGCTCCCGATATATTTAAAGATGGACTTCAAGAGATGATTAATGAAATAAACTCTGGTGTTGATACAATAGACCCTTATATGAATTTTGCTAAAAAATATCCTGTTCGAGATTCAATGCGAATGATGCGTCTTTTATATCGTTTAAGTTTAGGTAGTCAAGATAGAAAACAAGAGCAAATGTTAATGTTTTCAAGAACGATTTCAAACTTACAACAAAAAGCCAGAGAAACAAAATATAAAAACAGATTAGATAAGATGGAAGGAAAGACTATGAGCATGCTTATTTCCACCGCAGCTGGTGTTATGGTATTATTAGTCTTTGCCGTTTTACAAATGATGAACTTATAACAAAGTAATAATTATAAAAATCACGTCTTGGGACGTGATTTAATTTGTATGTTTTAATAATCTTTTTTCTAAGATTACAATTAACTTATAGAGAATGTAAGAAATAATAGCAAGTAAAATAATGCCACTCATAACTAAATCTAAATTAAAAACTTGTTTACCATAAACAATTAGGTAACCTATTCCCATTTTACTAACTAAAAATTCTCCCATAATAACTCCAACAAGACTTTGAGCTATTCCTAATTTAAAAGAAGAAATAATAGTTTGATAACTACTTGGAATAACTAATTTAGTAAGAGTTTGCCATCGATTAGCTTTCATCGTTTTAAATAATTTTAACCGATATTCATCAGTTTGTAAGAAACCATTATAAATAGTAATAACACTAACAATTAAATTAATAAGTAAAGCCATGACAATAACACTTTTTATATTAGCGCCCGATATTATAATAATAAGAGGACCTAATGCTACTTTAGGAAGAGAGTTTAACATTGTTAAATAAGGGTCTAGAATTTTAGCTAAAGTTTTCCATTCATATAAAATAATAGCTATCAAAAATCCTAAAGAAATACCTAACAAAAAGGAAATGATTACTTCTTTTAAAGTAATATAAACATGAATAAAAAAATTATTATCATTAATAAGTTCAATAATCGTTTTGATAATTCTTGAGGGACTAGAATAAATAAATGAACTAATAATACCATAATGCACTAAAACTTCCCAAAGAATAAAAAATAAAAGAAGTAAGAATATTTGCCAAAATATAATTTTAAATTTAGTTATTTTAATATTTTTTAGATATTTTTTTTGTTCAGGACTCATTATTTAAATCCTTCCAAATTAAGTCAAAATATTCTTCTTTTAATTTATCTTTTCTTCTTTCTAAAATAGAAGATTTATTGGGAATAGCAATATTAATAATTCTTTTTATTTCTGCTGGTCTTTCTGATAAAACAATAACTCTATCGGAAAAAGTTATTGCTTCTTCAATATCATGTGTAACTAAAATAACCGTCTTTTTTTCCTTTTTGCATATTTGATAAACATCTTCACTAATTAAAAGCTTTGATTGGCCATCTAAAGCACAAAATGGTTCATCTAAAAGTAAAATATCTGGTTTCATGGCAAGAGTTCTTATTAAAGCAAGTCTTTGTTTCATTCCTCCTGATAAACTTTTGGGGTAATTATCTTTAAATTCTTTTAATTTATATAAATTTAATAAATAATCAACATATTCTAAATTTTCTTTGGTTAGAGCATGATTAATTTTTAAGCCTAAAATAGCATTTTCATAAATAGTTAACCAAGGAAGAAGAGCATCACTTTGAAGCATATAAGCCATTTTTAAATTATCTTTTTTATTAATGATGCCCGTATAATCTTTATCTAAACCCGATATAATAGCTAAAAGAGTTGATTTACCACAACCTGATGGTCCAACGAGCGAAATAATTTCATCTTTTTTAATATTTAAGTTAATATTATTAAGAGCTTTTATTTCGCCTTCTTTAGTATGGTAATTTTTAGTTATTTTTTTAATTTCTAAAATATTATTCATCTAAATTATGAACCAAATCTTTATAGTAAACAGGCTTATCAATTAAATTATTTTCTTGAAGTAAATCTGTTAAAGTATTAAAAAATTCTTCTTCAATAAATGGTGTTTTAAGCCATACATCAGCTTCTTTATATCTTTCAATCATTATTGTTAGCTCATCTATATTAGTATCACTAAATTGTTTTTGAACTATTTTAGCAATATCTAAAGAATCATGGTTAAAAGTATAATCCATTCCTTTTTTTATAGCTTTCGTAAATTTAATTAATAAATCTTTATTTTCGGAAATATAACTTTTTCGAGCATAGAAAGCGGTATAAGGGAATGGGTCGGAAGAAGCTCCAACACTGGTAACAACATAACCATTTCCATTTTTTTCTAACTTACTGGCAAGAGGTTCAAAAAGATTAACATAATCACCTTCACCGCCAATAAAGGCTCCAGATAACTCACCAAATTCAATTGCGTAGTTAATATTTATATCACTTTCTTTAAGACCTTCATTTTTTAAAGCTCTTAAGAAACTTAAACCTGGCATACCAGTTTTTCTACCCACTAATATTTCTTGGCCAATTAAATCTTGCCATTTAAAATCTTTATTTTTTCTGCTTAAGATAAATTGTCCATCTCTTTTAGTAAGGCCTGCGAATACTTCTAAATAATCTTTTTCCCCTCCAAGATATACATAAGTTGCCGATTCAGGACCAGCAAGGCCTACATCGGTATCTTTAGATAAAACAGAAGCGGCGACATTATCGCTACCACTAACTAAAAGTAGCTCAATATCAATATCTTCTTCTTTAAAATAGCCATTTTCAATAGCTACATAAAAAGGGGCATAAAAAATACTATGAGTTACTTCTGATACCTTAATGGTTTGTAATTCTTTTGTTTCATCTTTATCTTTAAACATTAGTCCCATTAAAAGGGAAACAACTATTATTCCTATAATACTAGTTAAAACATATAAAAATTTTTTCTTCACATAAACACTCCTTACATTTATAATATATTCGGTTATAGCATTATGTGTTAAAATAAGAAATGAGGGATTTTTATGAATTTTAAAAAATTAATTAAAGAAATATGTGCAGAAGAAGATATAAAAGTAACTTCAATTTCTAATGATTGGGGATTAGTTTTAGAAAAAGATAAAAAAATTAAATATATTTTAGGGTATCATTTTCCTTTAAATGACCAAGCAATAGGTAATATTATGGATGATAAATATGCTTTATATGAGCTATGTAAAAACTTTAATATTCCCATTATTGAACATCAAATATTATGGAGTCCCAAAAATTCTTATGGCAAGAATACTTCTAAGTTATTAGAGGAATATTTTAATCTTTATAATCATGATGTGGTATTAAAACCCAATATTGGTTCACAAGGTAAGGATGTTTATCATATTACTAATTATAAAGAATTAAAAAAGATAAGTGAAAGTTTATTTGATGCCCATTTTTCAATAAGTATTTGTCCTTTTTATAATATTGCTCATGAATATCGCATTATTGTTTTAGATAATGAGCCTTTATTAGCCTTTGAAAAAATTAAACCAACCGTTGTTGGTGATGGAAAGAAGAAAATAAAAGAATTGTTATTAGAATTTAATCCATATTATTTTTCAAAGATAAATTTAGAAAAATATAATAGGATTTTAAAAAAGAATGAAGTATTTGATTATGATTTTCGATTTAATTTAAATAAAGGGGCTACGGCGAGGTTGATTACTTCTTCCCAATTGAAAAAAGATTTAGAGAATTTTGCTATTAATATAACCCAAAAGTTGAAAATTCGTTTTAGCTCAATCGATATTATAATTTATAATAACACAATGCTTTTAATGGAGATTAATGCGGGAGTATGTATTGAGCTAGTTACAAATTTTATTCCAAATGGAAAAAATATAGCTAAAAGTATTTATAAAAAAGCTATTTTAAAGATGTTTCAAGAATAATTTAGT
>CANQXB010000055.1 GCA_947627805.1 uncultured Bacilli bacterium | reverse complement strand
ATTTTAATAAAAAAGTTAATGAACTAATTCACTAACTTTATAAAACATTTGGTAATGCCTCTTCTTGGTTAATTCCTTCTTTTGGAATATTAAAACTATTAGCATAATTTAAAAATTCATAATCTTGAAGTAATACTAATAACATTTTTTCTTTTAATGAAGTATAATATTTGACATTAGACATCGCTACTTGTTCCTCATAAGTTTCCTTATCTTCTGCCCTACGTTCTCTTGCAAATCTTAAAGCTAGATTATTATAATATTCAATTGCCCGGTCACAAATAGTTAAATAATTTAATTGTTTTTCAATATTTCTTTCATTTTCACCCATTTTTAAGCCTCCTTATATATTAAGTATAAACTAAATTAAATCTAATAACAATTAACTAGACTTCTTCTTTACAATTTAATTAAACAACTATTTTCATTACCCGCTTTATCTTGAATTACAACTTCAGTATTTAAAGAAACATCTTGAAAAGAAATTTGTTCATTGACACAACCACTCCCCTCATCAAGACAATCTATGGTCCCGCTTACGAGTTCATTTTCATTTTGTGTAAAAGTAATATCACCACATTCGGGAATTGTATCATCAAAATAAATAGTATTATCTTCATATAATGAAACATTTTCTTCCGTATCTTTAATGTATACTTTAACTGTTTTTAAACCATTTGCTGAATCTAAAAAGGTATAATTTCCCGTTATTTCTAAACTTTCTGCATCTTTTAAATCACAACTAGTCTCATCTTCTTCAGTTAAACAATAAGAAACAACATTTTCTTTTAATTTTAAATAATAAGAATTATTGGCTAAATTGGTATATTTATCATTTAAATCTTCTTTTATATAAAATAAACTATTACTACTTTCATTATCCGTATTTTCTTCTAAAGAAAAATATAAATTACAAGATATAGTTATATCACTTTTTAAAGTAATTCCAACATCTGTTTCTTCTAAATAATTTTCTAAATTACTTACTTCTTTATTTTCTTTATCATAACATTTACTATCATTATAATTTAAATGATAACCTAAAGGGTATAAATCTCGTCCCTTATAAGGAATATACTCGCCATCTTCTTCAATATAAATAGCTAAAGCTTGAGGAGATTTTAAAACATCCTCCGAAGGATTATTAAGAAAAATGACTCCTAGGCTTATAAATAAGATTAAAGTAATAATTAGTATTATTTTTCTTTTTTTCATTCTTAACCTCTTATTTTAAGTTTAACATAAACTATTTATTTTTTAAATAATTAATTGCTTCTTCTAAAGTATGAACTTTAACGAGTTCAATTTTTAAATTTCTTTCATCTTTAATTTTTTTAGCTTCTTCATAATTTTCATCAGGACAGAAGAAAATATCGGCTCCTTTTTTAGAAGCTCCTAAAATTTTGTATTTAACTCCTCCAATTTCTTCAATAACTCCATCACTCGTAATGGAGCCTGTTCCGACAATATTTAAACCCTTCGTAATATCTTCTTCAGTTAAAGCATTATAAATTGCTAAACTCATCATAAAACTACCACTCGAACCAGCTTCACTATCTTTCATTTTTACCGATACCGGAATTTCGGTTTTATATTCATAAGTAGTATGAAAAGCAACCCCAATTTTTAAACTACCATCTTCCGCTTGATAAATTTTAGCTTCTCTTGTATATTCTTTACCATCATTTAAAACTTGAATTTTGACATTCTTTCCTTCTTCTAAAGTATTGATATATTCTTGTAATTCAGTAATATCATTTATTTCTTTATCATTAACTTTAACAATTTCATCACCAATTTTTAAATTAGTTTGGGCTTCTTCACTTAAATAAATAACTTTATTAATAGACTTGGTGATATCAATTTTATAATTTGACAAGCGAAAAGCCGAAATAATCGCATTATCAATTCCTTCATCCATATATTCTCTTCCAACTTCAATCACATTATCATAAGAACCACTGTCAGTAACATCTTCTAAAGGAACTAAATCCCAATCTGGAAGAACAAAAGACATTAAAATGAAAGGCAAAGTCCCTTTACTGGCGGTAACATAACTCATTGATAACGTTCCTTCTTCTTCATATTCTTTTTCTATTTCCACTCTTTCACTTAAAGGAATAGTTCCTCCCGTTCTATAAATAATATAAGGAAATTCATAAGTTAAAACTAAAATTAAACAACATAAAAAAATTAAAAAACGATAATTTTCTTTCAAAAAATTTTTCATATTTTCATATAATTTATTAATCAATTTATTATCACCTAATTCATTATAGCACTTTGGAGTCGTTTTATGAATAATCTAAAAAAAATTTTTTCTTTATTTTTACTCTTTTTAATTATTTTAATCTTTTTTAAATATAATTATATTTTAAGTAAGACAGTAGTTGAGGCCACCAATATATGGCTTACTAAAGTCTTTCCTTCTCTTTTTATTATGTTTATTATAAATGAAATTATTATTAAAACTAAGGCTTTAGAATTATTAAATAAGTTAATTGGACCTCTATTTAATAAATTATGGCATATAACCTCCTCATCTTCTTTAGCTTTTATTCTTTCTATTTTTAGTGGTACTCCTGGAAATGCCTACATTTTAAAAGAAATGCTTGAGGATGCTCAAATCACTTTAGAAGATGCCAATAAATTAATTTATTATACTTATTTTCCTAATCCCCTCTTTTTATATACCATTTTAAATTTAAGTTTTAATCAAACAATTACTTTAAAAATAATTATGACCTTATTTATTTCTAATCTAATTATTGCTTTTTTGGTAAGAGGAAATAAACCTAATTATTCTTGTAATCCAAAACCAAATTCATCTAAAACTAATCTTTTTTTCATTCTTCCTACTGCTATTAAAAAAAGTCTTAATACTCTTTTAATGATTTTAGGTTCCATTATCTTTTACTTAATAATTAGTAATCTTCTTTTAACTATTTTTAAGTTAAATCTTCCTTTAGAAATATTATTAAAAGGTTTTCTAGAAATAAGTAATGCCCTTAATACTTTACCTCTTTTAAATATTTTAAGTATTAAAAAAGAAATAATAGCTTTAATTATTATTTCTTTTGCTGGTCTTTCAATTCATACCCAAGTCTTAGAAATATTAAATGAGACAAAAATAGCATATTCTCATTTTTTAAAAGGGCGCCTTTATCAAATATTAATTAGCACAAGCACCTATCTTCTCATTAGTATAATTATTTCTAATTAAATTATCATCTTCTTCGGTAACATTACTTAAATTACCTACATAACTAATTTCGATATCATCTAATTTATTATTATAATTTAAATTATTTCTTTCATGATAAGGATTATTATAGATAAATATATTTAATTTAAAATAATATTCATTAGTTATTTCATCAATATAAGAAGTAAAATAAGTACAAGGATTTATTTCCGCTCCATTCATTTTATAAGTATAATTTTCATTTAGGCCTTGATATTTTAAATAAGAAGTATCTTCATTTATATTTGTTTCAATTATGGCTTTTTTAATTTCGCCATCTATTTGATAATTTAATTCAATTTTTAAATTTTCAAAAGTTGAATTATCTTTAATACTTACTAATTTATATCTTTGTAAATCATTTTCCACATTATAAATAAATTCTGTTCTATTTATTTGATTATTATAAGCATAGTCATTATTTTTAGATTCATTTTTTAAATCAATAAGAAGATTAAATAAAAAGACTAAAACGACACTAATTAAAACTATACTTACAAGTATTTCCATTAAAGACATTCCTTTATTATTTAACATAGCCATCATCCTTCTATATCTTTAGCAAAATAAGCATAACAACGGTCTTTTTGCTTAGGTATTACATAAACCAGTTCATTTTCATATTTAACTGTGGAACCATTTTCACAATAACTTAAATCACTTTTATATATATAACCTTCTTTAGGCATATTATATTCTAATTCATATTCTTTTGTTTCTTCATTCCATACTTTAAAATATAAATTAATATCTAAAGTATTAATATCAGAAAATTCTTCTTTAATTTTATCTTTATATTCATTAAGTAAAAATCTTGTTTTGGAATAAGAAGAAATAACAAAAACTAAAAGAGTTAAGAAAATAATAAAGAAAGTATAAATTAAGGATGTTGATATAAAACCATTTTTCTTCATCTTTACACACTTACCCAACTATAAAAATTTTGACAATGCTCATTTTGACATGATTCATAAGAAACTCCTAAAACATAGGAAGAAGGGTCTTCGACATAAATAGTCTTTAAATAATCAATAAATTCTTCATCTAAAGTAAGATATAAATAATTACAATCTTCATATTCAGGACATTCTTTATCTAAACTACATTTACTATTACATTTTTTTAAATTATCTATTTTATTATTTTTTAAAATAATCATTTGTTTTACTTCTAAAGCTTCCATTAGTTTATTTAAAAAATTTCCCTCATTTTCATTATTAATAAATAAATCTTTAGTGTCCATGCCAATTACTTGAAAATATTTATCATTATTATTTTCGAGTTCTCTTATAATAGGCATAATATTTAAAGAAGCAATTTCATCTCTTAAATAATGGGTCCGATAAATAAAAGCCACATCATCATAATATACTCGCGTTTTTTCACTTTCATATAAATGGGTAAAAGAAGAATAGATTAAAAGTAAAGAACTAGTTAAAACAACAATTGCAATAATTGTTTCAATAAAGACAAAACCATTTCTCTTCATCTATGCCACTTCCTTATTATTAATTATAACTTATCAGAAAACTTTTGACAAGTTTAGGACATAGATTAAATTTGACATTAAATTTTTTATATGATAATATTGGTTTATAAAGAACTCGTACCACTATTCGTCTCGGACGTTGGAACAGGATTCTTTTGGAATATTGTTCGTAGTGGCAGAGTTTTTTTATGCCTTAAAAAAAGAAGTTTTAATCTTCTAAAACTCCTTTAATTCTTCTTACACCGGCACTAGAGGACTCTTCTTTAGTAATTCTAAAGTGACCAAGAACTCCTGTATTTTCCACATGAGGTCCACCACAGATTTCTTTTGATAAATTACCAATGGTATAAACTTTAACTAGTTCTCCATATTTATTTTCAAATGTGCCATGCGCTCCTTCTTTTTTAGCATCTTCATAAGACATTTCTTTCCAGGTAACTGGGGTATTAGTCTTAATCATTTCATTAACCCGATTTTCAATTCTTTCCTTTTCTTCATCGGTAAGTTTATGATCACAGTTAAAATCAAAGCGAATTCTTTCACTAGTTATATTACAACCTTTTTGAATAACATCTTTCCCATAGATTTCTTGTAAAGTAGCAAGTAAAAGATGGGCTAAAGTATGATATTTAGTTGATTCCATTGACGTATCAGCAAGACCACCTTTGAAAGAACCAGCATCAATAGTTCTTGATTTATCTTGATGTTCTTTAAAACTTCTATTGAATCCTTCAATATCAACTTTTAAGTTATTTTCTTCAGCTAATTCTTCGGTCATTTCAATAGGAAAACCAAAAGTATCAAATAATTTAAAGGCATCTTCTCCTTTTAAAGTATCACCTTCTAAATGTTTGATAGTTTTATAGAATAATCTTTCCCCATCTTTAAGAGTTTTACTAAATTTGGTATATTCATTTTCTAATTCTCTAAAGATAACTTCTTTATTTCTTAAAAGCTCTGGGTAAATGTCTTGATATTCTGTAACATAAAGACTAGCTAAATCTTGTAAAACATTTTCATTAATATTTAATTTCTTTAAATGTCTAATGGCTCTTCTTAAAAGTCTTCTTAAAACATAACCAGCACCAATGTTACTTGGGGTAATTCCATGATCATCTCCTAAAATAAAGGTACTAGTCCGAACATGATCCATAATAATACGGAAAGATTTTTTATTATCTTCATATTTTAAACCTGATAATTCTTCTAATTTTTCCCGGGTACTTTTAAAGATATCAGAATCATAAACACTTTCTAAATTATTTAAAACCGTAATAGTTCTTTCTAAACCCATACCTGTATCGACATTTTGTTGAGCAAGTTTCGTAAGATTACCTTTTTCATCGCGGTAATATTCCATAAAGACATCGTTCCAAATTTCTAAGTATTTACCACAATCACAAGCGGGACTACAATTTGGTCCACAAGCAGGTTTACCTGTGTCATAGAACATTTCGGTATCGGGACCACAAGGGCCTATACCACTACCTAAAATCCAAAAATTATTTTCTTTAGGTAAGAAAAATAAATGACTTTCCTCGACTCCTAAACTGCGCCAAATATTATATGATTCATTATCTCTTGGAGCCTCATCATCACCACTAAAAACGGAAAAATATAATTTGTCTTTAGGAATTCCTAAATATTCTTCACTAGTTAAAAATTCAAAACTAAACTTTATGGCTTCTTCTTTAAAATAATCTCCTAAACTCCAATTACCAAGCATTTCAAAAAATGTTAAATGCGAAGCATCACCAACTTCATCAATATCACTAGTTCTAATACATTTTTGAACATCGGTAAGACGATTACCGCTCGGATGTTTAGTCCCAAGTAAATAAGGCACTAAAGGATGCATTCCGGCAGTTGTAAATAAAACTGTAGG
>CANQXB010000054.1 GCA_947627805.1 uncultured Bacilli bacterium | reverse complement strand
AATAAAGAACTTTCTAAAAATAAAATATATAAAGTTATTTATGAAGAAGATAATATTTTAGTATAATCTTCTTTTTTGTTTACAACTTTTTAACAGAAGCAGAAAAAAATTTTTGACTCTGGGGGGGGGTATTATATAATAAAAGTATCAATAGATAGAAGATTATAGAATGGTTAAGTTATTAACAAAAAGGAGAGAAGAATTTTATGAATGAAAAAGAAAAAAGAAAAATCTTAATAAGTAGTATAATCATAATTATTACTTTAATATTAGTAGTGGTAGGAACAACATATGCTTTCTTTAGTTTACAAATAGAAGGAGAAGAAACAACAACTAATGTAGAAATAACAACAGGAGAACAAAATGAAATAACCTTAAGTGGCGGAATAGCTAATTATCATATTAATTTAGATGTCAGTGATATGACCGAGGATAAAATAGGTACTCCATATTATGGAACAACTGCAAGTAATAAGAACTATGAAGAAAAAGAAGAAAATGGAACTCAAAATATAGGAACCCTGACGAAAACAGGAACAATAACAGAGAAATATATATGTAGTGCTGATATAAATATAAGTTTAGATGGAGACATGCAAGAATTTCTTCAAACCAATGATTTAGTATTAGTAGTAAAACAAGGAAGTACAAGTAATACATATGACTTATCAGAAGAAACAACCAAATATACATTCAAGTTTAATTTAGATAATGATAGTATAGACCCAATCAAAGCCTATTTAAAATTTACCAATCAAGAAAGTGACCAAAGTGATTTAGCAGGGACAAGTTTAAATATAAGTATCAATATCGATAACTTTGCCTGTGAAATACCACATCCAAATTTAGCATTATTACTAGAAAAAGGAGGAGACACATTTAAAGAACAATCAGGGATGTACCGATTTATAGGAACAAATGATGAAGTATCCAATAACTATATTTGCTTTGGAACAGATGATACTGAAAAATGTTTAGATACTCCAGAAGATTATATGTACAGAATAATAGGCATGACTAGTGAAGATGATAATACAATCAATTTACCAGCCAATTCATTAAAGATAATCAAAGCTGTCCCATCAAGTACAGAACAAATATGGAATAGTAAATATACCTCATCAGAATGTATAGTAGATGGAATTGACAAATGTACATGGGATGATTCAGATATGAAAAAATATTTAAATGAAACATTCTTACCTGATGCAATAAGTAAATGGGAAAATGGAACAACATGGGATTCAATAATATTAAGTCATAGTTGGTATAATGCTGACCAACCTGATTGGCCACGAGCAATAGCAGAACCAACATCATCGCATACAGATGCAAGCAAAATAGGTTTAATGTATGCCACTGACTATTCGAATGCCGACGAATGGCTGGAGGCTCGTCATGGGTGGGTAGGTAATCCTTGGCGTAATGAGTTTACGATGACGAGGCAAGGTCTCAATTATTCGTGGTATTGGGTGTATAAGGTAAGAGGTGACGGAGGATTATCCGGTGACTGGATGAGCCGGACGGCTTATATTCGTCCCGTCTTCTATATATCACCAATTATAGCTTTAACTGGAGAAGGTAATACTGAAAATCCATTTATAATTCATACAACTTAAAAAAATAATAGAGTATATAAAAAAGATATTTAAGAAATTAACCTCAAATATCTTTTTTGTTTTTAAAATATTTTATTAGAACTTTCGATATAAACCAATGGCTTTACCAAGAATAACACAGTTATCTAAAATAATTGGTTCCATTGTATCATTTTCTGGTTGTAATCTTATATGACCATTTTCTTTGTAGAATGTTTTAATAGTAGCTTCATTTTCCATGGTCATGGCTACTACAATATCGCCATTTTTGGCTGTGCTTTGTTTTTGAACAATAACATAATCTCCATCAAAGATACCCGCATTAATCATACTTTCACCACTAACATGAAGAGTAAAAATAGTGGCGGCCGCTGGAACTAAAGAAGCCGGTATTTCAAAAAATTCATTTGGTTGCTCAATTGCTGTAATAGGACTTCCTGCCGTTACTTTACCTAAAAGAGGTACTTTAACAATATCTTCATTAGTAGGTAAGTATTCATTTTCACATAATATTTCGATAGTTCTAAACTTATTACTAGTAGTTCTAATATAACCTAAGTTTTCTAAGTTTTTTAAATGAACGAAGACTGTGGCAGGACTACTTAAGCCAACTCCTTTACAAATTTCTCTTATTGCAGGGGGATACCCATGTTCAGCAGTATACTTTTTAACAAAATCCATAATATCATTTTGTCTTGGTGTTAATTCAGCTAATTTCATAATCTTCATCTCCTTGTAATTTCATTTTACTACATTTATCAAACAATGTCAAACAAATGTTTAAAATTTATAAAAAATTATTTTTACTCTTGAAAACAAACTTATGTTTTGATATTCTTAATTTAGAAAGAAGGAGTGATATTTTATGAAAAAGAATTTGATGCATTTTGGAGGCTTAATTTTATTTTATGCCGTTATTATTTTTGGAGTATTACTCCTGGAAATAAGATTTGCTTATTTAAATGAGCTACAAAATAATAATAACAATATTATAACAATGAATGAGTAAATTCATTGTTTTATTTTCTTATTTGTTTTATAATTAATAAGAGGGTAGAAAATAATGAAGAAGAAAGTTTTAGTATTATATGCTCGTTATGGTTCTGGTCATAAAGCTATTGCGGAATATGTGGCTAATTATATTAAAAATGATGCTACTTTAGACGTTAATACCATTGATATTACCGACTATGGTAATTTTTTAGGTCGCATAGGAGTTAAAGTAATGGACTTTGTGGGTAAATATCGTCCCGCTTTAATATTTGACTTTTGTTATGAACTTATGGATCATAAATTATCTACTTTAACGCATAATATGATTGCTAAAAAAAGTTATGATAATGAAACTTTAAGAAATTTAATTGTGGATTATGACCCTCAAGTTGTTATATCGACCCATTTTTATGCCAGTAATATAATTACTTATTATAAAAAATTAGGTTTAATTAATCCTAAATTATATACGATTATTACGGATTATCGTCCTCATGAATGTTGGATTAAAAATAAAAATTCGGAAGATGGTTTTATAGTAGGTAATGAAGTCGTCAAAGAAGAATTAATTAAAAGGGGAGTTGAAGCTAAAAAAATATTTCCTTATGGATTACCTTTAAATATTGAAAAAATTAAAAATTTAGATAGTGAAGAAGTTATATGGAAAAGATATGATGTTAAGAAAAATCAAAAAGTATATTTATTTTTTGGAGGTTCTTCAGTAGGTAGTATGTATTATTATGATTATTTTAAAACTATCTGTAAATTAAATTTAGATAAGAAAATAATCTTTATTTGTGGAAAAAATGAAAAATTAAAAGAAAAATGTGATGAATATGTTAAGAAAAATAAATTAAAAAATATTTTAGTTCTAGGTTATACGAAAGATGTTTTAAATCTTATGAAAATAAGTGAACTAGTGATATCTAAACCGGGAGGAGCCACAGTTACCGAAGCTTTAGAGATGCGGGTTCCCATGCTTTTAGTACCTGGGGTTGGAGGTCAAGAAAAATATAATGCCAGGTTTGTAACGAGGAAAAGATATGGTTTAAAAGTTCGCAGTATTTGGGGATTTAAAAAAGTCTTATTAAGATTAGAAAATTACCCCTTTATCTTAGATAGAACTGCTGATAGATTAAAAAAATTAAATAACAATAAAGCTGTGGAAAAAATATATAATTTAATTAGTAAGTAGAGGTTTATATGAGTAAAATAGAGAAGTTAATAGTTAATAATTTAAAGATGTTAAGTTTAGATATGATTAAGGAATCGGGACATGGTAATGTTTTTTTGAATATTGCGGCATCTAAAATATTTTATGTTTTATATTATAAACATTTAATGTTTGAAATTCATCGTCCTAATTATATCAATCGGGATCGCGTTTTAGTTAATAATGAATTTTTACCAACCTATTATGCGGCCAATTATTTATTTACTAAAAATTTAACCATTGATAATTTAAAAGATTTTAAAAGAATAGATAGTCCTACCCCCGGTATTTTAACCAGTGCTACTCCCGGAGTTCAAGTGGGAGGATTATATGCCGGTGATATCGTTGGAGAAGCGGTAGGAATTGCTTTAGGTAAAAGATATTTAGATTCTTTACTTAAGGAAATTGATAAAAAGAATAATCTTCTAGATTTCAAAACTTATGCTATTTGTAAATTAAGTGATTTTATGAGTGGTACCTCTTATGAAGCTTTATCATTTGTTGCAACTGAAGAGATAAAAGAGCTAGTGTATATTATTATTAATGATGATATAAGTAAAGATAGTAAAACGAGTGAAGTATATACCGAAGAATTAATGGACCGTTTAATGGCTTTAAATATTGATTTAGATGTTATAAATGATAATATAAGTGCCATTGATGATGCGATTGATGATGCTAAGGGAAATAAAAGAGCAACGGTTATTTTAGTTAATATTAAAGATAAAGAAGATGAAGAATATTTTTCCGAGCTACCTCTTGAAAAAGATAATATGGAAGTTTTAAGAAGTGAATATGGTATTCCTTCGGCTTTTGCTACTTTAGAAGAAGTTAAAATGGAAATAAAAGAAGAACTAGGGAAAAGACTTACTAAACCTTTAACAAGATGGCATGAATTAAAAGAAAGTTATGAAAGTAATAAAAAAGTTAATGAAATTATTGATTTCTTAGAATTAGGTCGTGTTAATGTTAGTTTTAAAAGTGAAAATATTAAAATAAATGATAATTATGAAGAAGAATTAATTTTAAGTAATAGTAAAATATTTAATTTAATCGCCGCCAAAAGTCCTTTTATTCTTTCTGGTAGTAATGATAATTTCTTTTATAATCGTGCTTTAATTAATAATACTAATTATATGACTAAAGAAAATAAAGATGGTCGGAATATTCTATTTGGGGAAAGAATACTCGCTATGGGGAGTGTTTCTTTAGGTCTTGCTAGTTTAGGATTTAAAATGTTTATTAGTACTTCTTTAATTAATGAAAGTATCTTAGAGCCATTTATTAAAGTAGCTAGTCTTAATAATTTAGATATTACGTATATCTTTACCGAAGATACTTTTATTAATACTTATGAATATTTAGGTTATCATCCTTTAAATGAATTAAATAATTTAAGAAGTATTCCTAATCTTATTACTTTTAGACCAACTGATATTAATGAAATATTAGGAACTTATGAAATAATTACGAATTATAAAAAACCAACTTCTATTATTGTAGGGAGGATGATTTCTAAAAAGAATGAAGATACTAATCCTAAATATGTTTTAGCGGGAGCTTATCGAGTTCGAAAAGAAAGAGAAGATGCTAATGCTATTATAATTGCTTCGGGTAGTGAAGTACCTATTGCTTTAAAATTAGCCACCGAACTAGCACCTTATGGCCTTGATTTTCGGGTTGTATCGATGCCTAGTAGTAAGTTATTTGCCATGCAAAATGAAAAATATCAAAATATGTTATTACCAAGTAATGTTAAAACATTTACTTTAGAATATGGAAGTAAAGACTTTTGGTATAAATATGCGACCACTAAAGATTATATTTTAGGACTTGATAAATATATTTTAGGTGGTACTAAAGAAGAATTATTAAATGCTTATAATTTAGATTTAGATAGTATGAAAGCGCATATTATGGAAATAATGAAAAAATAAATTAAATAATTATATAATTTAAAATACACTTTTTATAAATTAAAGAGTGTATTTTTTTACATTCAAACAACATTAAATTTTTAGTAAATTAAATGTATTTTAAAGATTAATTGATGTCTAATTTTACATATTTCTAAGTTTTTTTAAAAAATTATCTTGGAAAAAAAGGAAATAGACGAAAAAAAGATAATATATATAGTGAAGGGAGAAAAAGAAGTTTTTTAAATTAAAGAAAGAAAAGAGGTAAAAAAATGAATAAAGAAAAATATGGGGAATTGATGGAGACAATTGAAAAAATCCAAGTTAATAGTTTTTTGCGAACTATAACAAATAATCGGAAAGATTTACATATGAAGTGGCTAATTGGAAAACATCTTCAAGAAATGGAGGAAAAGTTAGGAACAAATGAGGAATATATTACTAAGTGGGCTCAAGAATTAACTAGCATTTATGGTGATGAGTTTAATGAAACTAATTTAAAATTAATGCAAGAGTTTTATAATGCCTTTAAAAATAATTATATTATATCTTCTAAAATTACATGGCCTTATATTGTTGAATTATTAACAATAAAAGATGAAAATGCCAGGAATTATTATTTAAATGAAACTCTTGATAAAAGTTTAACATTATTTGATCTTCATAAAGTGATAATAAATGATAATTTTAATAATCTATCTAATAAGAAAAAGAAAAGTATTAAAATAAAGGATGACATATTGAATTTTTCTTTAAAAACTGGCGAAATAGATATTAAATTTGTCATGTCTGATGAATTAGGAAAACAATGTCATAATTAATAGATGAATAAATTTGTTTATCACTCGACATAAACTGACAATTTATTTAAATTGATTGTTATATAATGAAGATGGTGATAAATATGCGTTGTTTTTACATTTTTAAAATAAACCGGGAAATGACTATTTTAA
>CANQXB010000053.1 GCA_947627805.1 uncultured Bacilli bacterium | reverse complement strand
TTTTTCTTTACAAACAAAAATTTGTGTGATAATATTAAATTACTAAAAGATATATCGAGAAAGATTTATTGTATAAGTGGGGGTGAATAAGTTGACAATAAAAGCTAAAGAGATATGGAAAGTAAATATTAATGAAAAAGTTAAATGGATTTTAGTTTTATATAATATATCTTTTAATCATTTTGTGGGAGTACCTATTTATGATTTTGAAAAAGATGATAGAGTTTATATTCCTTCTATTAATAAATTTGCGAGTCCTAATGAAATTAATGAATATACTCCTAATGTTGTGGAAAAGAGGATGATTTTAAAAGGAGAAATAGTTCAGATAAATAATTATGAATTAAGAAAAGTTATTTCCTTTACTAAACAAAGTTTGTTAGAATTTATTAGAAAAAACACTAAAAATGATTTTGAGGGGTTATCTTATGTAAAATGGTGCAAAGATAAATTAAATTTAATCCATTTAGATAATCAAGATTTAAAAAAAGAGCATTATCATAATTATGATATTTGTTGGATTGATTTTGGTTATAATATCGGAAATGAATTAAGAAAATTAAGACCCGCTATTTTATGGCGCTATTCTAGTAGTAAAGAGATGTGGACAGTTCTTCCTTTAACAAGCAAAAGAGATAATGATAAATATTTTTATCACTATGATTTAGAGAATAGAAAAATAGGAACAGTTAAGATTGAGAATATGGCTAATATTAGTGTTAAGAGAATTAAAATGCCATATTATATTCAAAATAAAGTGGCTAAAATAAGTAATAATGATTATAAAGAAATAATAAAAATATTAAAACGTTATTATTTAAATTCTAAAGAGAATGAACTTAATTGTTTTTCTTCTAAAACTTTGGCCGCATTTTAAAATAATATGTTCTTTTGCTATTAAAATATTCTTAGTAGTTTGATATAATTATAGATAGGAGAGTGATTTAATGACTTTATATATGGCATGTGACCATTTAGGGGTCGAACTTAAAAAAGATTTAATTAAACATTTAAGTAATAATGGAATTAATGTTGAAGAAATAGGACTTAAGAATAAGGAGTTAGATGATTATCCTGATTTTGCTTTTCGTTTAGGAGAGCTAGTTAGTAGAACTCCTGGTTCTTTAGGAATTTTAATATGTGGTAATGGAGTAGGTATGAGCATTGCCGCAAATAAAGTTAAAGGAATTAGATGTGTAAGAGCCACTAGTACGGATGATGCTTTTAAAGGTAAAAATCATAATGGTTGTAATGTTTTAGCCATTGGAGCTAATTTAGGCTTACCTTTAGCTAAAGAAATAGTTGATACATTTCTATCTACTAAGCCAGCTGATATTGATAGATATTTAAAAAGAGTTAATAAAATCATAGATTATGAAAATGGAGAATATAATGAATTATAGAATATATTTCTATGCTATATTTTTATTTCTTAGTATCTATATGTTATCAGGAGTTAATTTTGAAAAATTTATGAAAAAAAATAAGGTAGTTGAGGCAAAAATGCTTATTATGGCTTTAAGCATTGCCCTTTCTTATTTACTAACCAATTTTGTTTTAGATTTTTTAAATTTATAAGGAGAATATTATGTCAAATAAAATCTTATTTATGGTTGTCGTAATATTGAGTTTTATTTTAGTTTATGTAAGTAGTAGAGAAATTACTACTTTTTTTAATACTGAAGCTTCCAAGCAAATTGTGATTAAAGATAAAAATGCTAAACTAGAGACTTTAAATATTGAAGATTATATTGTGGGAGTAGTTGCGGCTGAAATGCCTGCTTCTTTTAACGAGGAAGCTTTGAAAGCTCAAGCGGTGGCCTCACGTACTTATGCAATTTATAAAATTAATACCAGTACTACTGATTTTGATGTGGTAACAGATGTTTCTAATCAAAGTTATATAACGGTTGAAGAAATGGAAAAGAAGTGGGGCAGCGATTTTACTAAATATTATAAAAAGATTAAAGAAGCTGTTTTAGATACTAAAGGAGAAGTAATGACTTACAATGGGGAAGTAATTGAAGCTTATTATTTTGCCATGAGTAATGGCTATACTGAAAAGAGTAGTTTAGTATTTTCTAGTGATCGAGATTATTTACAAAGCGTCGAATCTAATTATGAAAAAAATTTAAAAAATTTTTCCGTAACTAAAGAATTTATAAAAGAAGAAATTTGTACTAAGCTAAATATTAGTTGTTCTAAAATAAAGATTGAAAATATTAAAAGAAGTGAAACAGGAAGAGTTAATGAAATAACCATAAATGATGTAACTTTTAAAGGAACTGAAGTCCGAAAAAAGTTAGAGCTAAGAAGTACGGATTTTACAATAAGTAAAGAAGGAGATATTTATTTAATAACCACTAAAGGCTATGGTCATGGCGTCGGAATGAGTCAATATGGGGCAAATGGCATGGCCTCTTTAGGAGCCAATTATCAAGATATTTTGAAATACTATTATCAAAATATTGAATTTTCCTATGTTTAAAGTATAAGATTACCAAAAACCGTTCATACTTTAAGTAGGAAGGTGTTTGATGAAAAAGAGAAAATTAAAAGGGTTTGTATTACCCACGTTATATTTATTAATTACAATTAGTATTTTTGTTGGAGTAATCTTTATGGGAAGAGATATTGCCTTAACTAATAAAGATTATGATTATGGAACGGGCATATTAGATGAGGAAAAGGTAGAATCAGTTTTAATTGAAGATACCGTAACATCTAGTGAAATTAGTAAACCGATTTTAGAAGGAGCCGCCGATATTAAAGTCCATTTTTATAGTAAAGATGAAAATGAAGAATTACAACAAAATAGTTTAATTTATTTTGAAAATACTTATTTACCTAATACGGGTATTTTATATGCTAGTGATGAAGTCTTTGATGTTAGAAGTATTTTTAGTGGCAAAGTAAGTGATATTATTGAAGATGAATTCTTTGGGAAATGTATTGTGGTAGAGCATCAAAATAATTTAAAATCTTACTATTATGGACTTGATAATATTAATGTAAAAAAAGGTGATGAAATAAGTTCGGAAACTATTTTAGGAAGAGCTAAAAATAATGAAATAGAAAATACTAAGAAAACATTCTTATTAGAAATTTATCATAATAATGAATTAGTAAATCCTGAAAGTATAATCGGAACTAAAATAACTGATTATAGTGAAAATTAATTCCTTTTAAGGAATTTTTTTAAGAAAGAAATATGATGGAAAATATTTTATATTTAGATGATTATATTAATCTATACAATAAGAAAAAAGATTTACTAATTAAGAATATTCCTTATAAAGGAACTTTAAAATATGGGAAGATAATTGACCATATTAAATTTATTAAAAAATATAATAAAATATTAGAAAATAATAAATTAAATAAAAATATTTTAGGTAGTAGTATTTTAGTAATTATAAATGATAGTTATACTAAAGAAGATAAAAGAATTATAAAAGAAGCTTTAGAAAATCTTAATTATAAAAGAGTGGTATTTAAAAAAGAATTAGAATATTTTAAAATAAAGAAAAATAGTATTTTAATTAATGCTAATCAAGATTATATAAATATAACTTATTTAGAAAATAATGGGAAAGTTAAAGTATTTAATTTGGAATATAATAGTTTTTTTAAAGAAATCTTAATAGATATTTTAAAGAAGTTTAAAAATAAAATAATTTATTTATATGGTAAAAATTATGAAGAACTAATTAGTATTTTAGAAAATTTAAAAATAAATTATTATTACTTTGAAGAAAGTGAAAATTTAATTCTTTCTAAGATAATACTTGATAAACATTTGTAAAGTGTTTAAAAACGGGCCAAAATATCTTGAAAGTTTTTAATAATTTGATATGATTAAAGAGTCTCGTATAAATATAATGTCGAATTGTGTCGCACGATTTTTCTTGCGGTTTAATATTTCTTATGGAATAATGAATTTGTGAAGAAAAGAGGTGGACCGATGTACGGCAAAGTAAAATGGTTTAATAATGAAAAAGGATACGGATTTATTGAATATGAAAATTTAGATGATATTTTTGTTCATTATTCAGCAATTATAAAAGATGGTTATAAGACTTTAAATGAAGGAGCTCTTGTTAACTTTAAATTAGTAGAAACTCCTAAAGGTTTACAAGCTATTGAAGTTAAAGAACAACAAAAAACTATTGCTTAAATAGTTTTTTCTTTTGTTTGAATAGTATTTATGATAGAATTAAATTAGGAGAGTGATTAACGTGAAATATACGATAAGGGGAGATAAACTTACAGTAACTAAATCTATCAAAGATTATATTACCGAAAAATTAGATAGATTAAACAAGTATTATGAAAATGCTTCTGAAATTGATTGTAAAGTATTAATTAGAAGCAAAAACAATTTACAAACTATTGAAGTTACCATACCACTAAGTAAATTTATTTTAAGAGCGGAAGTATCAGATAAAGATTTATATGCCTCAATTGATTTAGTTGTTGATAAATTAGAAGGTCAAATAAGAAAAAATAAAACTAGACTTAAGAAAAGATATACAAGTAATGATGTTCCCGAAATGAGTTTTGATTTTGATGCTGAGGCCGAAGAAGAATTAAATATAATCAAAAGAAAAGATATTGATACTAAACCAATGGATGAAGAAGAAGCCATTTTACAAATGAATTTATTAAATCATGATTTCTTTGTCTTTAAAAATACTGATGAAGAATGTGTATCTGTTCTTTATAAAAGAAAAGATAATAAATATGGTATTATAAACGTTAAATAAAAAAGTCTACCAATGTTTTGGTAGATTTTTATTTGAATGGTAAACAAGGTATTTTTTGTTCTTCTTCTTTAGGTTGTAAATCTCTTTTTATATGTTTTGCATAAATTATTTCCCACTCATCTTTATATAAAATATTAACATTTACTAAAAGAATTTTTATGGAATTTTCATATTCTTTCAAATCTTCACAATATTCTTTTAATTTTAAAATATATAAATAAGTTTCATAAGATATTTTAAATTCTTGATAAGATATTTTATCTTTCTTTAAAGTAATTAAAACTTGATTTGCAAGTATTTTTTTATATTATTAATTAGTTCTTGCATTTATTTCACCTCGTTTTGATATTATAACATGTGTATAACTTTTAAGTAAAGATAATTTATAGTGCGTTATTGATAATAATTTGATATAATTACAATTATCTTTAGAGGTGTGTTATGAAGAAGTTTAATAATATTTTAATAATACTTATAAGTATAATATCATTAATATTGATGGGCTATTTTCTTATTAATGGTATATATGATCGAATTATATCTAGCGCTTCCATCTTATTAGTCTTGTGTTTACCTAAAATATTGGGAAAAATTTTTAAAATTGAAATAGGTATGAAGGGGGAATTAATTTATATAATTTTTATCTTTATAGTCCAATTTTTAGGAAGTACTTTAAGTTTTTATGATATGTTTTGGTGGTATGATATTCTTGCCCATTTTGCTTCAGGTATTTTGACTTCTCTTTTAGCTTTAGAAGTTATGAGTTGGTTTAAAGTTTATAAAAGGGAAAATATTTGGTTTAATGTCTTGTTTATTAACTCTTTTACTTTAATGATTGCTGCACTTTGGGAGTTTATAGAATTTGGAACTTTTATATTTTTAAATATGGATGTTCAACATCATCTTACAACAGGAGTATTTGATACGATGGAAGATATGCTCATGGCCTTTTTAGGATGTATATTTGTGAGTATTTGGTACTTAATAAGAATGAAGAAAATAAAAAGTAAGTAATTTAAAAATTGAAATATTAGTGATATAACTTGGTGTTTAGGATTTTAAGTGATATAATTAAAAATGAGGTGGATTATGGGACTATTAAAAAAATTATTAAATAGTGAGTATAAAGAATTAAAAAGGTTTGAAGGTTTAGCTGATAAAATTGTCGCTTTAGATGAAGAAATGCAAAAACTAAAAGATGGTGATTTTAAAAAGAAAACCGCAGAATTTAAAGAAAGACTTAAAAATGGTGAAACTTTAGATGATATTTTAGTTGAAGCTTTTGCTCTTTCGAGAGAAGCCGCTTACAGAACTATTGGCGAAAAAGCTTTCTATGTTCAACTTTTAGGAGGCCTTGCAATTCATTATGGTAATATTGCGGAGATGAAAACTGGTGAAGGTAAAACCTTAACGACTATTTTTCCGGCTTATGTTAATGCTTTAACTGGTGATGGTGTTCATGTTGTAACCACTAATGAATACTTATCAACTCGTAATGCCGAATGGATGAGACCCGTTTATGAGCTACTAGGAGTATCTGTTGGTATTAACTTAAGAGAAATGAGTCCAAAGGAAAAACAAGATGCTTATAATTGTGACATTTTATATTCCACTAATAATGAAATAGGTTTTGACTATTTAAGAGATAATATGGTGGTTAAAAGTGAAGATAGAGTCCAAAGACCTCTTAACTTCTGTATTATCGATGAAGTTGACTCCATTTTAATTGATGAAGCGAGAACTCCTCTCATTATAAGTGGAGGGAGAATGAACTCTAAAAATCTTTATGTGGAAGCTGATAGAGCCGTTAAAAGATTAAAAGAGGAAGAAGACTACGATATTGATGTTAAAACCAAGAATGTTAGTTTAACGGCTGAAGGTAGTAAGAAAATTGAAAGTTACTTTAATTTAAAAAATTTATATGAGCTAGATAATACAGCTTTAGTACATCAT
>CANQXB010000052.1 GCA_947627805.1 uncultured Bacilli bacterium | reverse complement strand
AATATTTTTTTGTTCTATTTGAAGTCCCAAGTTGGGACTTCAAGATTCACATATTAGTTTTCATTATTTTCAAGGTTTCATTTTGAAACCTTGAAATATTTCTTCTTTAGTTAACCAGAAATTCTATTTCTTTTAAGTTATTCACAACCAACACCCTCCCTCTATGTTTATAACTTTACATTAAGTATATTATACGAACTTATATTTGTCAAGGCATATTATCTCTTTTCCATACAAAAAAACATACTACCGAAGTAATATGTTTTTAATTTATACTAATTTGTTAATAATTGTTTAACAATTACCACAAGTTTTGTGGAAAGGTTTGTGAGAATGAATTTTAGGGTGTTTGCGAGTCCCTAAATTTCTATATAACAATTTATAACAAATTTAGTAACTTATTTTAATTAGTCTTCTCTTTTTTTTGCTGTGAAAGCAACAGATGCAAGACTTACTAATCCTAGACCAGCATAAACTAAGATATTATCGTTAGTTTGTGGTACTGGAGGAATTGTTGTATCTCCAGGTTCAGTTGTGCCTGGTTCATCAGATGGAGTACTAGTTCCAGTTCCTACTACTTTATAGTCACCTTCAGTTGTTATATCTTTACCTTCAGCAACTATATATTTAGCAACATTAGCAGCTGGATAATTTTCTCCATCAATAGTAGCTTTACCAATGATAGAATATAAATATTTACCACTAGTTAGCATACCTTTGAAATGGTCACTTTCTTCACTATCTGCTAATCCAACTAATAAGTCATCATTAATCCAAATAGCAGGCATATCTTTTTTATCAGAAGCAACTTCAACACCTGAAATAGCATATGTTAATGCACCATTATTGAAATGTAATGGATTATAATTTGCATCTTTACCATTAGTGATTTTACCACCAGTGATAGTTAAACTGCCTTCTCCATCACTATCTGTCCAAATAACTGCATTAGTAGTAGTTTTTAATGTACCTCCACTAATTAATACTTTTCCACCAGTTAAAGTAATAGCTTCTGTATCAGAAGTAATGCTTCCATCCTTAATTTCTACTGAACCATTAGATACTGTTAAAGCATCAGTTGTAGTTTTAAATGTACCATTATTAACAACTACTGAAACGTTTTCTTTGTCAACAGTTGCAATACTAGAAACATAATATTCTCCACCTTCAAATGTAACTTTAGTAGTTGCATCTCCAGTAAGTGCAGCAGTAGTAATTAAATTACCACCAAAAGGAGCACTTTTAGTTCCAACTGTAGCATTTAAACTAACCGTAGCACCATCTGCACCAATGGCAACAATATCTTTACCAGTAGCAGCCTTTAATGTAGCTCCATTACTAACAGTAACTGAACCATCATTAACATCGATTAAACTAGCAATAGCTGTACTAGCACCAGTAGAATCAACTGTTAAAGCACCACTAATAGTTAAAGAACCTCCCTTTTCAACTGCTAATAAACCAGTAGCAGCACTTTGAACGATTACTTTACCATTTGTTGTACCACTAATAGTTAAAGAACCTTTTTCTCCAACAGTTAATCCTGCACCACCAACTTTTAAAGTATACTTATCTACATTAATTGTAATTTTTTTGTTTTCAATTGCTTGAGCAAATGAAACACCTGCATCCTTTAATAGTTTAATTGTATCGCCATCTTCAGCATCAGTAAGTGCACTATAAATTCCAGTATAGTAATAAGTACCATTAGAACCAGTTAACTTTGCAGTACAACTATTAGAACCATTACAAGTTGTATTTTTACTTGGATATTCACCACCTGTAGCATGAACACCCATTGCCATTACAGCAAATGCCATAATAGCGATTGCAAACATTTTTAAATTTTTCATCTTTTTTCCTCTTTCCTTTCTATGTGTCTATTATACCCCCCCCCGTATTGAATTTGTCAAGATATATTTTTACTAATTTCTGACAAATATTTTTTCTTTACAAAAAAAGTATAATTTCCTTTATATTATATTACTAATTTAATAAATAAATTACACAACAAAAAAAGAAAGAAAAATATATTATAGTAGGTGATTTAAATGAGACCAAGGCCCAATCCTACTTTTTATATTCTTCTTGCTTTAGGATTATGTATTTTAATATTCTATCAATTAATTATTACTTTTATTTTACCTTTCCGTTACAACATTTTTATTCTAACAATTGAAATAATCTTTTTATTCTTCGCTATCAGTCGTATAGTATGGTTTTAAAAATTCTTCAGTTTTATAAACATAATCTAATTTTAAACGCATATTTTTACACTTTTCAAACTCCCTACCCGAAAAATCTATTTCGGGAACTAAACTAATTAAAATAAAAAATAATTGTTCTTCTTCTTTATTAAGAGGATTAATACTCTTATATTTTTCATATAAAGAGGCAAATTCTAAATCAACAGCGCTTCTTTTATAAAACTTAAATAAATCTAATACAGGTGTATCAAACTTCGCATTATCCCAGCTAATTAAATAATCTTTATCGCCTTTTAAATAATGGTCCATACTTAAATTATTATGAATTAAAGAAAGTCTTTCTCTTCTTTTACTTTTAACTTTACTATACCAATCATCCAATTCGCGATTAGAAAAATCTAAAGCCGCTTTTATTTTCGAATAATTGCGGGTAAACTCATATTCTGATGGACTCATATAAATAGAAGTTAAAAACATTTCATAATATTTTAAATAATAATCTTGTAAATATAAAATATTACTTAAAATATTTTCATATATTTCTTTATATGTTTCTTCTTCGACTTCCTTATTATAAGAGGTTTTAGAATGTAAAAGTCCCACTAAAGTTATTAAATCTTCACTTTTTTGGGGATTGATAACATTTTTATCTTCGACATATTCATATATATAATTATCAGTCCTATTATCGAGATATATTTCTGGAAAATATGTAAAATTACGACTTTTTAAATAATTAAAGATACTGGGAATATCTTTATTTTTAGGTCTTTCTTTAACCACAAAATTACCTGTCGTACTTTCCATAACCATACATTTACCTCTTATGGTATAACGATAAGGTTTATATAAACTTTTTAAATGATTTAAATTATTCATCACCTTGGGGAATTAAAACTTTATCTCCTAAAGATAATTCTTCTAAATTATTATATTCTTTAATTAAAGAAGCCGGAACATTATATAAAGTACTAATGGTTTCATAAGTTTCACTTTCTTTAACAATATGAATATGATATGTAACATAAGTATCTTCTTCACCAGCAATGGATTCCATTATCGTTTTTTCTTCTTCCACACTTACTCTTTCTTCTTTCTTTTCTTCTTTCTCTTCTTCTTTTTCTTCTAAAACTTCTAATTCTTCTTTATATTCTTCTTCAGGCACTTCTTCAAATAAGGTTTCTTCTCTATCTTCCTCTAAACTTTCAGCTTCTAAAGAATATTCAATATTAACTTTTAACTTATTACCTTCTAAAATATCATAAGAAAAATCTTCAATATTAAATTCCAAACTATCGGTTTTAATACGATTATTAAGTTCAACAGTAAAAGGTAAAGTATACTTAAATTCTTCTTTATTAACACTTACTTCATGAGCCTTATATTCTCCCGTTACATAAAAATTACCTAAAACTACCCCATCATTGACATTAAAATCATGTTCTAAAGACATTTTTGTTATTTCATAAATAGATGTTTTAAAAGGAATTACACTTTCAAAAGGTATTTTAACATACATAATATCATCTCCTAAAAAATATTATGTTATTAAAAAAATAATATAACTTTAGGCTATATTATTTTTAAATATTTCCTTATAAATATCTTTATAAGTATTAACTTTTTTAATTTCTAACTTATCTAATATTTTCTTCGGAATTTCTTTTAAATCATTATAATTACCACTCGGAAGATAGATGGTTTTAATCCCCGCATTATAAGCCGCGATAACTTTTTCTTTAATTCCACCCACTTTTAAAATATCACCCTTTAGAGAAATTTCTCCCGTAAATGTTGTTTTACTATCGATAACAACATTTTTAATTTTCGATAAAATAGCTGTTATGATACTAACTCCACAAGATGGACCTTCTTTTTTGGTGGAAGCATCTAAGAAATGAAGATGAATGGTTTTATCTTTTAAATCTTCTTTACTTATAAAATTATTTTCTTTTAAATAAGAAAGACCAACCATTACACTTTCTTTTAAAACATCTCCTAAAGAGCCGGTGACAATTATTTCTTCTTTCCCTTCATAAATACTACATTCCACTTTAAAGGTAATACCTCCTAAAGGGGTATAAGCAAGAGCATTAACAACCCCTGGGTAAGAAATAGTAATATCATCATCTTCTTTTGGCTCATCTAAATATTTACTTAAAGTTTTTAAAGTAACGGTATAAGAACCTTTATTAGTAGCCACTTTCGTAACTAAAGTTTTTAAAACTCTTTTTAAATTACGGACCCCTGATTCTCTTGTATAATTATTAATTAAAAACATTAAGGTATCATCTTTCATTACTAATTTTTTCGTTAATTTGAATTCTTCATAGATACTAGGAAGAAGATACTTTTTAGCAATATCTAATTTTTCATAAACGTTATAACTAGATAATTCAATAATTTCTAATCTATCAATTAAAGTATAAGGAATATTACTTATCTCATTAGCGGTTAAAATAAACATTACTTTACTTAAATCAAAAGGCTCTTCAATATAATAATCCGTAAAGGTTTTATTTTGGGTACTATCTAAAATATCTAATAAAGTACTAGCTGGGTCCCCTTTAAAATCTTTTACCATCTTATCAACTTCATCAATTAAGATAACGGGATTATTCGTATTACATTTCTTTAAAGCTTCAATAATTTTACCAGGTAAAGCCCCAAGATAAGTTCTTCTAGAACCAATAAGCTCGGTAGAATCATTTAAACCACCGACACTTATTTTATAAAATTCGCGATTTAAAGAAGAAGCAATACTCTTGGTAATCGTAGTTTTACCTACCCCTGGAGGTCCCACTAAACAAATAATGGGACTTGCAATATCATGATTTAAATTTTTAACATTAATATAATCAATTACTCTATTTTTTATTTTTGTTAAACCATAATGACTTTTATTTAAAGAACTCATAACTTTTTTCGAATTTAAATTTTCTTTACTACTAATATTCCAAGGAAGATATAAAACCCAATCTAAATAACTTTGTAAAGAAGCTTTTTCCGGAGATGATATACTCATTCTTTCTAATTTCTTAATTTCTCCTTCTAATTTCTTCGTTATTTTCTTATCTAAATTTAATTCTTTTAAGCGATCATAATAAATTTTAACATTTTCATTTTCATCTTTAAGACCTAAAACACTTTCAATTTCTTTTAATTTTTCTTTTAAATAATACTCTTCTTGTTCTTTAGATAAACTTATTTCAACTCGATTATCAATTTTTTCTTCTAATTTTAAATATTTTATTTCTAACTTTATATCTTTAATTAAATTAATAGCTCTTTTTTCATAATTAGGCTCAATCATATAACCCATCTTTTTAGAAGGCTTTAAAGGTAAAAAAGTAGTAATAGCATCCGTTAAAAAATCTAAATCTTCATTATCTTTAATAACATTAATAATGCTATTCGTTATATTAGGAGCAGCATCTATATATTCATTAATGGCCTCTTTTAATTTTTTTCGAACTACTTCTTCCCCATTTTCTTCTAATTTAGGCATCGTTATATCAGTACAATTAGCACTAATTATATCATCACTAAAAGAAGTATATTCTGCTATTTTGACTCTTTTTTCCCCTTTTAAAGTTAAACGAAGATTACCATTAGAAAGTTCTAATTTACTTTTAATAATCGAAATAACTCCCATCTTAGGTAAATCTTCTACGGAAGGATTTAATTCTTGACTATTAGGACTAACAATTAAAACACGACTGTTATACTTTTTATTAGCTATTTTAACTATCTTTTTACTTATCTCATCTTTAAGTTCTATTTTAATTTCTTGATAAGGAAGTATCACAAGGTCTTTCATCAGCATAACAAGTATTGTGTAGTCCATTTTGCACCTCCAAAATATAAAATTTATTATAATGAAAAATATATTTTTTGTAAAGAAAAATTAAGTGAAATTTCTAAAAATTTTTACTTAATTTATTTTAATTTAAAAAGTCCAAACTTATCATAAATTATTTAAATAAATTTAGACTTATTTATATAATGTTTGTATTATGTAGAATGTATTATAAATGGATTATCTTCAGTACCTTCACTTGTTAAAGTAATATCAGAACGAAGATAGAAGACTGAGCGCACTGCAAACCCGCCTTCCATATAGTAACCATAATCAAATGAGCCAAATTGCGTCACAATCCAAGCATAATAGACGATGTAGGCAGTGTGGTAACCATACCTACTTAAGGTCCATTCATAAAGGGCATCCCCACTTAATGATGAATTTGGGCAATTGGTTGCACAATTACCTTGGAAACATAATATTACTTTAATGCAAAAAGTTAAAGATAAGGAAATGCACAAATGGTATATGCATAAATGTCTTGAAGTAGAATGATCAAATTGTATTCATTTGTTGGTAATCAATATAAAATAATTATTGATTATCAAATGACATAGTAAAGTATTTACCAAATAATAATGATATTGATTTACATATTGATTTAATGATTAATATTATTATAAAAAAATAAAATATAAAACATTTGAATAATATCTATTCTTTTGGTATAATCTAATTAATGGAGACGAGTTATCGTAGCCAAATTGTTATT
>CANQXB010000051.1 GCA_947627805.1 uncultured Bacilli bacterium | reverse complement strand
ATTTAAACATAATAATCCCTCAATAGATTTAATATAGCAATATTTATTTGATTATTCAAGAGTTATTGTGATAGAATAAGATTAAAGTTGGGGTGAAGCCATGTTAGTTTATGGAAGAAATGTTTTAAAAGAAATAGCAAAAGATAAAGTAAAAAAAATTTATATAAGTAGTAAAGAATTAATTCCTTACTTAAAAGAAAACAATTTGAAATATAATTTGGTTTCAAAAGAAAGATTAGATAATTTAGTTAAAGGCAATCATCAAGGAGTTGTTATCGAAACCTTTGACTATGAATATGGGACCCTTGATAGTATTACGGGCGATTTTGTAGTTATGTTAGACCATTTAGAAGACCCTCATAATTTGGGAGCCATTATTAGGACTTGTGAATGTGCAGGAATAAAAGATATAATTATTCCTAAAGATAGGTGTGCTTTAGTTAATGATACCGTGGTCCATATTAGTGCCGGAGCTACTTCTAATGTTAATATCGTAATGGTTAGTAATTTAGTTAATGCTCTTAATACTTTAAAGAAACAAGGTTATTTTGTTTATGCGGCTTCGATGGAAGGTGAATGTTATAAAAATATTTCCTATAACTTCAAAAAAGTATTAGTTATTGGGAATGAAGGTAAAGGAGTAAGTGACCTCGTTAAAAAAAATAGTGATGTAATTATAAGTATTCCAATGAAAGGAAAAATAAATAGTTTAAATGCTTCGGTATCGGCTGCTATTCTTATTTATGGAATGAATGATGATTGATTTTGATGAATTAAAAGAAACAAATGATAGTGAACTTATTATGTTATATCGCGATAATGATGAAAATGCTAAAAATTTGTTATTCTTTAAATATAAATATATTATTGATATTTTAATAAATAAATATATGCGAATACTTAAAAATTATAATATAGATATGCAAGAAGTATATAGTGAATGTAATGTCGGTTTTAGTGATGGCCTTAAGTGCTTTAATGAAGATAAAGATGCGAGTTTGGTAACATTTGTTACCCTTTGTATTGAAAGAAGATTACGGGCTTTAGTTAGAAAATATAGTCGTGAGAAGCAAAAAGTAATTCAAGATTCTTTTTCACTAGATTATATATATAATGATGAATTAAATAATAATTTGATGGACACTTTAAGTGATAATTATTCTAATGACCCTTTAAGTAATATGGCTGATGAAGAAGAAGCTTCCGAAATTATTAATATTGCTCGGCAAAATTTATCTTCTGGAGAAGTAGAAGTCTTTAATTTAATGATTAGAGGTTTTAATTATAAAGAAATTGCGGCCATTTTAAAAAAGACTCCTAAACAAATTGATAATACGATGCAAAGAGTAAAAATTAAGATGAAAAAGTTGTTAGAAAAAAGAGAAAATTTTTAAAAAGTCAAGAATTTTCTTTTTTTAAAGAAAAAAATATGTAAAATGTTTACAAAATAAATTGAATTTGATATAATTTATCTATAATAAGAGGGAGTGGTTATAATGAAAATGTTAACTGCAGATATTACAAAATTATTAGATAAATTATATAACCTACGTGGTGAAGATAGTGTTATACTTAAGAAAATGGAAACTGAAAGAGAGAAAGCTACTGAAACTAAAGAAAGAACAACTAGTGAAAAAGCTACCTTACAAGATAAGATTGCTTCTTTAGAAGAAGAAGAAAGAGTTCTTGGTAGTGAAGGTGAAAAATTAGTTTCCGCTTTAAGTAACATTAAAACTGATGATTTTAAAACGGTTTTAGAAAAATTAAAAATTGATTTTAATCCTGATAAATTAAGTGAAGAAATTAATGATTTATTACCTAAAACAATTTCTAAAGTTCAAGATGACACTAAAAAAGCGGAAGATGAACTTGTTAAAGTAGAATCAGAAATGAATACAGCCATTGCGACCATTGAAGAATTAGGAATTAGAAAAGATGAAGCAATGGAAAATCAAACAAGACTTAATGAATATTTTGAATTAGCTTTAAATGGTAATATTAATATTACAAGAGATTCTATTACTTCCCTTTTAGAAAAATTTGATTTTACGGAAGATGAACAAAGAGAAGCCGCTAAAATATTAATGTTCCCAGAAGATGCGTTATTTGATTATGAAGAAAAGTTAAAAAATGCGGAACAACAAGGTAAAAGTATTTCGGAAGTATTTGCCGAAGCGAAAGAAAATATTGCTGATGAAGAAGAAGTGGAAAATAGTTTATCTCCTAAAGAGGAACTTATTAATCTTTTAACAGAACTTGGTTTTGACTATTTAGATTTTACTAATAATGATTTAGAAAAAATATTAGCAAACTATAATAAAAATGATTTAAGAAGCAATGTTGAATTTGCTAAAGCTAATAATATTGAACTTGATATGTTTGTCGATAATGCTGAGTTATTATATGATAAAGAATTTGAACAAAAAATAAATAAATTAGTGGAAATTGGTAAAGAGCCTGGAGATATTTATTTAAATCCCAATATTTTAATTAAATATGATAATGACACTTTAGGAAGTGTTATAGATAAATTAATTAGTAGTGGTTTGGACCCAAAGAAAGTACCATTAATAGCATATTAGGAGGGAAAATATGAAAGGCCTAAAAGAAAAATTAGATTTATTTACAGAGCTAAGCGAAGAAGAAAAAGATAAAGTATTAGATAAATTTATGCCAACATTAGCTTTAGTTGATTATGAAGAATTAGAAAGATCATTAGCTTATTTAAGAACGCAACAAGTATATATAACTAAAGCAAGAGAAATTAAAGTTTTAGCGGAAGAAAACTTTGCTAAAAAATTTGATATAATGCATGAAGTAAATGCTACTGATTTATATAGCATGGAACCAGTATATTTAATTAGAGATGCATTAGATTTATTTAAGAAAATAAAATATTGTGTTCAAACAGGACATTCTTATCGCAATGAAGATGGAACCTATAAAAGCTTCTTATTTGATGAAGGAGAATGGGGTCGTGAATTTAGTGAACCTGAAAAAATTGAGAATGTTGAAGTAAAACCAATTAATGTTACTTTAGAAAAAGAAGAAGATAAAAGTAGATATGAACAAGTAATGAGTGAAGCTACTAAAGATATAGATACTTTACAAACTAGAATTGATAATTTTGAAGCTATTAGAAATAATATTGAAAGTCAAACAAGAAAAGAAGCGACAACTAGAGATGCTATGCAAAGTGAATTAGGACTTGATGATTTAGATAATAGTTTAAATATGAATTATGGTACTCCTTTAGATTATGGTACTAATGGTTATAATCCTAATAGTGGACCAAGTTATACTCCTTTAAATAATGATAATAATGGACTTGATGATATGTTTAGTTTTGCCGATATTCCTGTTGATGAATATGATTTAGATAATAGAAGAGGAGGAAGATAGAATGAAATTTTTAGAAAAATATGATTTTAATAAAGAACAAATTGCTTCATTCTTAAATAATTCTCCTAAAAAATTAATTGATGCGATTAAAGAAAATAAAAAATTAGTAGGGAAAAATATTAGTTATTTAAAAGAATTAGGAGTAACTAATTATCAAAAGATATTTTTAGAATATTATGATATGTTTTTAAATGATCATAGCCATTTTGTTAATATATTCTCTAAATATGAACCTGAAGATTTAATTGCTAAATTAAATAAAAATATTAAAGTTATAGAATACTTATAAGATGCCTTAAAAAGCATCTTTTATTTTACTTTTTAATATAATATAATTAAATGTGTGAGGTATTTATGAAAAAGTATATTATTTTATTTTTATTATGTTTAGTTTTAACTGGTTGTAAAAGTAAAGTATTAGTAGATGATACTAATGATAATTTAAAAATAATTATGAATAATGTAGAAGTATATAGTGATGTTTATTTAAATGATATTATTGAAAATGTGGGTAATGTTAAAATAAATAGTGATAATAGATTAATAGATACTAATTCTTTAGGAGAAAAACAAATAGAAGTAAATTATATTAAAGATAAAAAACATTATGTTTATAAAGGTAAAATAAATGTTGTTGATACAACACCACCTGTTGTTTTTAGTGGGACTTCTAAAAGTGTGGAAGTTGGTTATGATAAAGATATTTGTGATTTAATTAGTTATGGTGATATGTATGATGGGAATATAAAATGTACTATTGAAGGGGAATATGATTTACAAAAACCAGGAACTTATAAATTAGTTTATACTTTAACTGATAGTAGTCAAAATGAAAAGAAAGTTAATGTTACTTTAAAAGTATATAAACCTACACCAAGTGATAATAATAGTGATAGTGATAATACCGAAAGAGTTAGAACTGATTTTCTTGAAGTTTATCAAAAACATAAAACAATTGATAATGAAATCGGAATTGATGTTTCTAAATGGCAAGAAGATATTGATTATGAAAAAGTTAAAAAAGCTGGAGCTAGTTTTGTAATGATGCGAATTGGTTATCAAGGACAAACTAGTAGAGAAATATATGATGATGAATATTATCAAGCTAATATTAAAAAAGCTAAAGAAGCCGGTTTAAAAGTAGGAGTTTATTTCTTTACTGTGGCTGGTTCTAAAGAAGAAGCTAAAGAACATGCTAAATGGGTAGTTAAAGCTTTAGATGGGGAAAAATTAGATTTACCAATTGCCTTTGACTGGGAGAATTGGTCAAGATGGAATAGTTATAAAATAAGTTTTCATGAAATAAATGAAATTGCTAATGCTTATATGGATGAGCTTAAAAATAATGGTTATGAAGCAATGCTTTATAGTAGTAAATTTTATTTAGAAACTATTTGGCAAAATAAAAAGAATTACCCAGTATGGCTTGCTCATTATACTAAAGATAACAATAAAAGTTCTTATACTGGTAATTATATTATGTGGCAATTATGTAATAATGGTAAAATAGATGGTATTAATAATGATGTTGATATTGATATTTTATATCATTAAGTCGGGAAAATGTGTATAAATGATTCAAAAATGGTCCGGAAAATGTGTATAAATTGACTAAAAACACCCCGGAAAATGTGGTGAGACATTGATTTTTTGGCTAAAATATGGTATATTTTTAATAGGTGATAATAAATGACTAGATTAAGAAGAAAAATTGATGAGTTTTTAGTTAAATGGAAAAGTGATAAAAATAAACTTCCTTTAATAGTGGGAGGAGCCAGACAAGTTGGAAAAACTAATGCCATTAGATATTTTGGCCAAAATAATTATAAAAGTTTTATTGAAATAAACTTTATAGAAATGCCTCAATATTTTGAAATATTTGAAGATGGTTATACTCCTGATAATATAATAAAAATTATTTCATTAAAAAATCCGGAATTTAAATTTATTCCTAATGAAACCTTAATCTTTTTTGATGAAATTCAAAAATGTCCCAATGTTGCTACTTCTTTAAAGTTTTTTAGCATTGATGGAAGATTTGATGTAATTTGTTCTGGGTCATTAATGGGAATTAATTATAATGAAATTGAATCAGTTAGTGTTGGTTATAAACAAGATTATACTTTGTATTCCTTGGATTTTGAAGAATATTTATGGGCTAAAGGTTATAAAGAAGAACAAATAGAAGATTTATACACCTGCATGAAAGAAGTAAAACCACTTTCTCCCGTTCAATATGATGTAATGATGGGCCATTTTAAAGATTATATGATTCTAGGGGGAATGCCCGCAATTGTGGCAAGATTTATTGAAAATAAAAATTTTAGTGGTATTTTAGATATGCAAAAGCAAATATTAAAAGATAATGAAGAAGATATCACTAAATATGCTAATGACTTAAATAAAACCAAGATATTAAATGCGTATCAAAAAATAAAAGTATTTTTAGGTAATGAAAATAAAAAATTTCAAGTAACTAAATTGAGTCCTAGTGCTCGAAATAGAGATTATATTGGAGTTATTGATTGGTTGCATAATGCCGGAATAGTTAATATTAGTTATTGTTTAGATAATTTGGCTTTTCCTTTAAAAGCCAATTATAATCCTGAAAATTATCGTTTATACTTTGGAGATACTGGATTATTAATTGCTTCATTAGATAAAAAATCCCAAGAAGATTTAAGATTAAATAATAATTTTAATACTTATAAAGGGGCAATTTATGAAAATATTATTGCGGAAGGATTAACAAAGGCGGGTTTTGATTTATTCTTTTATAAAAAAGATAAACCAAGTATTGAAATGGATTTTATCATAAGAGATAATAATTCTATTATACCCGTAGAAGTAAAAGCTAATGATAATGCCACAGCATCTTTAAATAATTTAATAGAAAGTAAAAAATATAAAGAAATAAAATATGGTATAAAACTATGTAATAAAAATATTGGGTTTAATGGTAAATTTTATACTTTTCCTTATTTCTTAACATTTTTATTAGAAAGATTCTTAGAAGAAAAAAAATAAATCAAAGTTTAATCGCTTTGATTTTCATTTTCATTTTCTTCTAAATTATCGAGGCCAAAATTAATTAGTGTAACTACTAATTTATTAACAGAAATATTATTTTTTGCGGCAGTATCTTCTACTCTTTTCCATAAAGACACTTTTGCTCTAACTGTTTTTACAATAGATTCTTCATTAATATCTTTAATATTTAATTTTTTCATTTGTCACCTCTAATATCTTTATTATAAAAAAATGTGATACAATTAGTAAATGTTACAATTTGTATTACATTTTGTGACACAATGTGTTATAATACCAATAATAGAGGTGTTATGTATGAATAAAAAAAATAAAAAGAAGATACTTATAGCAATAACTCTAGGAGTGTTAGTAATA
>CANQXB010000050.1 GCA_947627805.1 uncultured Bacilli bacterium | reverse complement strand
CTAACACTTCGTCGATACCTACGCGTGTATTGGACTTTCACCAACTAGATATATGCCATGCACGGCACACCAAAAAAAGTTAGTTTTCACTAACTTTATAGACCGCCACCTGAACCAAATGAATCTAATTCTTCTTGCGTAACAACAACATTAATTCTCATTCTTCTATTACCGCAGACAAATAAACCTTGACCTTGAGGATAGAATTTAATACCCTCTTTTTCACTTTCATTTAAATCTATTAATTGAGCTAAATCTTCAACAGCTTGTTTTCTTAAACCCATTATTAAATAATATGAAGCATTGTCAAAGATGGCTTTACCATGTTGCAGAATTCCGGGAGCTGCAAAGTCAGTTGGTTGTTGTGTAATAATAATGGTACCCGTATTATACTTCCGACTTCTTCTTTGAATTTGAGCAAGGAATTCAGCCCCAAGTTCATTATGAGATTGTAATAAAACATGGGCTTCATCAACCATCATAATCGTATTAACATCTTTTTCTAAACATAAGCCCCAAGCATATTTTAAAATATTAAAGAATAAAGCATTTTTAATATTTTCATCACTATTCATAAGTTCTTTTATATTGAATACTATTAAATCACTATTAATTTTTAAAGATGTGTGACCAGTAAAATAATACCTTAATTCTTTTACTAATGGTCTTATTTTAAGTTCTAGTCTTTCCATGACATCTCTTTCATGAGTAGCATCTACCATTGATAAAAGACGTCCTTGAATAGTGGCATAAACATCATCAAAAGTTGGAAACATATCACTAGTTAATTTAGTATAATCAGTTTCATAATCTATTCTATATCTTTTATAAGTATCTTGAACTACTTCACTAAAAAGTGTTAAAACATCTTCTTCAATAGAAGGACTATAATATTTCATAAAGGCTCTTAATTGTTGTAAAGTTCTTGTTAAAACGGTATAGCCAAGTCCTTGGGCAATTTCCTCTTCATCAACATCAACAACAATTTCTAATGGGTTAATCATTCCAAACTCGCCACCCTTACCTAGGTCTAAGAAGTCTCCACCAATAGAATTGGTCATTTCTCCAAGTTCACCTTCAGGGTCAATAGCCACGATTTTACAACCATTACGGATGTGTGTTCTAAGTAATAATTTAGCCGCTGTTGATTTACCACTACCAGAAGTACCAAGTAAAATCATATTAGCATTATTTCGGTTTGGTTCATTTCTAATTTGATATAAAAATTGATTAAATAAAACTACCCCACCAGAGAAATCAACACCAAATAAGCAAGATAAACCTGGGTCCTTAATACTATCAAAGACAAATGGATACATAGCTGCTATGGTAATAGAAGGAATTGGTGTTCCAATCCGTTCTTCAATATCTTGTTTAGGGAATATTGGGACAATACTTTTTAAAACTTTTTCTTGTTCAAACATTAAGGCAACTCCACCCATACCTAAAGCATTTAAGTAACTCTTAACTTCCATTTTTTTCATATCAAGTTCTTCTTTACTATCAGCTGTAAGCATTAAGTGCATTTGAAAATCAAAGATACGGGCATCAGTTGCGGCCAACATACTCACAAATTGCTCTAAAGATTCATAATCTTGACGAATCTTTTCTTGCATTGTATTATCTCTTTCAGATTGATATCTAGTTTTTAAATCAGCAACTTCTTTATTTATCATTTTTTGTAAAACACTAAATTGAATAGGAATATGTTTTACAACTAACTTTACTCCAGAAATATTTGTTATATCAGATAAATATCCCACATAAATATTTTTAGGAAAACTAACAACTGTGATAATCGTTGAATATTTACCACCTATTCTAAATTCTGTAGGTTTAAACTCCATTCCCTTTGGAGCAATTTCACTCTTCGTATTCATTAGCTCATCACCGTTCCAAAATTAATAGTTTCGCCACCATTTAATAAATTATCTAAGATAATTCTTAAATCAGCATTACTTGTTTGACTAGATTGAAGTCCTGCCGTAGCAAGTCCACTAATCATATTGTGTAATTTCTTTTGTAATATTTCTAATTTCTTTTCTTGGAAAATTAAGTAATATTCTGTATCTACAACATTATATTCTACACTCATAAATTGATTAGCTTTATTAATATCTTGTAAAATTATTTTTCTTATTTCATTATTATTGGTATTATTATATAATTTTTGAAGTTCCGCTAAATAAAGATTTATATCAACAGGTCTATCAGCAATAATTAGCCAAAATTCAAAATCGATTGTATTATAAAAATTTCTTAAATTATATACAACATTATTTTGCGTTTGACCATCCATAATAAAGATATTTCTTGGATGTACTTTAACTCCTGTTACATAATAGCCATTATCTAGTTGTATCATCCCATTCATAATTTGTTTAACGGGTAGCCAACTATTTGTATATTTTGAATTATTTGTCACTTTTGATGAATCTTTCATAAACACTCCATCCTTTCCAATAATATTGTCTTCTATTTGTATAAAAATTAACGATATTTGTTAGTAATTGTAAAACATTATGATAATGTGGTACAGGCATTACTAAGAATGTAGCTACTAATGCCGGAAGCATTACCAAAATTAATATTGGTAACGACATCGAATGAAGTAATAATAACATCAAAAACGACCATGCACATCCAACTAAGAATATAACTAAGTCTTTTTTGGTAAAGAACCCCAATATTAATTGTGATTTCTTTGTATTTGCTGGTATTAAATAATTATTCACCCTTTTATTCCTCCTTTATTTATTTATTTTTTATCACCACTAGATGGTGGATTATTTCTAGCATTGTAAACAATGTATTCTCTTTCCTTTTTACCTTTGTAATCTTGTCTACCAATGTTAATTTTATCAATAGCATCTTGAACATTAATTAAATTATCACGAGTAATCCAACTAGCATCTACGGCATTTCCAGCTAACATTGCTTCGACGATTTTTTGATTACTTTCTAAAATTTTAATTGTACCATCATCATTTCGCAAAATTTTACCGTCTTTATCTTTTACAGCAAAGGCTTCCATAACGGCACTTCTAAACGATGATACAAGTTCTGGATTATTATCGTAATTAGCTTTTTGATTAGCCGCAATAGTTGTAGCTGCCGTAGCAAGAACATTGGATTTGCTTTTTGAAAGGTCCTTTCTTAATTCATCAAGTACTGTAGTTTGATAATCAAAGTTCTTTTTAACTTCAGCAAGACGTCCTCTGGCTTCTGCCTCTTTTGCAGTATCACCTTTCTCATGTGCTTCACGAATAGTTTCATTTAAAGATGCCATTTCTGCTCCAAGTTTTTTAACAATAGAACTTTGGTCAATATATTCTTGTTTATTCTTATATGTTCCTTCGGCCATAGAATTTGCTTGGTCAGAAGCTGATGCGGCTGTTCTAGCACTTTCTAATTCCGCATTACTAACACCAACCCCAAAGTATTCACCCATTTTCCGTACTTTACCTTTGGCTTGTTCAACATAAGGATTTTTTCCTCTTGCTCTATATCCTTCTCTTGTTTCAATTCGTCTTTCAATTCCAGCTGTCGTAGTATGAATAGCATTCCGCATATCAGCACCAGATTTAGCATTTCTTGCAGCCCATGCACCTCCAAAGAAACCAGATGTTGCACGAGCAGCAACTGATGCTGTTCCTTTAAAGACATCTTTGACTTTCATGCCTTTTTTCCACCGCAAGTCGCCGGTTTTCTCATCTCTTTCGGTAAATTTATTTACTATACCTCTACCTAATTCAGTACCCCAAGAACCAACGGCGCTTCCTGCTGTAAGAAGTCCACTTTCTGCTATTTGTTCTTTTAATCCAAGTTTAATATTGCTTGAATCAATGCCTGTAACTTCAGAAATTATTTTTGGAGCACTTTTCATAAACATAAATACACCCATATACAAGAATGCATGAGCAATTAAATCTAAGAACCAACCACCACCAGAACTAGTACTAGAATTATCTTCTACTTGGTCACCTGTTACTGGTTCACCAACAGCCAAATAACTAGCTCTTTCATTAAAATAATCTTCATTTTCATTAGCATATGCCAATGTAGGATATTCAGATTTTATTATATCGGCTTCAGTGTTTTCGTATAAGATTATATCATTACTTGGAGTTTTAACATTGTCAAAAAATGATGTATCTCTTATTTCTATACATACAAATACACAAAAATACAAAATAAATATTCTTATAAAAACTTCAAAAAAACATGTAAGTGTTACTTTTAACCATTGTTTAAACATACCGCCTAATTTACCATCAGGAAGTACTCGCATTAAAATAGGCACTGGAGCAATTATTTGATAGAAAAATAATTTTACCAACCGTTTTGCAAGTCCAAAAGTATATGTTAATGATATATATAAAAGGAAAATACCACCAACTAAAGTTAAAATGGCATAAAAAGTTATTTCTCCAGCTTCAACTTCATCTGAAAATTGCGTATACATGGCAAAACTTCCTGTTTCATCAACAGAATTAATTATATCTTTAAATGATGCATCCTCAACTGGTATTCCATCAACGTAAGCTTTATCAGCCTCGATTGCTTCTTGACAGGCCTCTATACTATTATAATTGTTTGTTAAACACCAATCTTCGTCAACATTAAAGAAAGCAGTCCATACACTGTTAACAATTTGATTAGCTGCTACGGTTGTCATATTATTACCTTCAGAAGCTCCTTGGTCACCTAAAGTCCCAAATCCAAAAAAACTACCAATAGTATTGTAATTAATAACTGAATCTTGTACATCATAAGCAAAATTAAAACCAAACGGAACTACCGCCAATATAGCCACTGATGTAACAAGGTTAATTACCATTTTTTTAATTGTAGAAGTACCAGCTTTTGAATCTTCTGGATTTACCATACCTTTTAATAAAGCAAAAGCTAAAACAAACAATGCTATTACTCCCACAATAACATAAGTATTTTTCGCTAAAGTTTGATAAGAAGAATTACTAATTAATTGTTTACCAGCAAGAGCAATAAAAACTCTAAACATCCAAGTACATATTTTATATAGCCCTGACATAAGCCATATCCATATATCGATAAATATTTCCATTTTATCACTCCCTTACTCCACAAACTTTTAAATTGGAATCAATAAATTGAAGAATAAAATTTATTAAATCTGGTAATAAAAATATAATAACGCATAGGATAAATCTTTTAAAAATTTTAGAAATAGTCTTTTGAAGTATTTCACTATCATTTGAGGCAACAGCGCTAATCATATCCATAACTGATAAAACTATAAGTAAAATTATAGCGACGTATCTAACCACTTTAAAAGAAATGACAATATAATATGAAGGACTATTATGGTCACTAGGACTCCCTAAAAGAGAATTACAAGAATCTATTTTTGGAGGATTAACAACAATATTACCACTACTACCACCAGATGACCCACCTTCTTTATCACCAGAAGTGCCTTCAAGTGTTTTTTTAGTAACAGATTTGCTTTCAATTAAATCAAAAGTAACTTTAGATGAGCCTTCTTGATTAATACTTAAAGTACCTCCTACAGACAAAAACACACTATTAGGACATCCTGTACGAGTTAAACTATAAGCTTTTAATAAAAGTTCTTGGGAAATATTAATTTCATCTACCTCATAGGTGATTAAATTTCCACCTTCATCTGTTTTATATAAATATTCAGTCGCAGAAACATCTTTGCTGCTATCACTAAATCTTATTTGCAAGGTCCCATATGCATCATTATAATAACATACAGCTTTCCATGATCCATTTTGAACAGCACTTACATCTTCTGAACTTGGCTCAGCAGAAACACATAAAGGCATCAAAAGCAACAATATATATATAAATATAAACATAATTCTTCTTCTCATTTTTGCTCACCTAAAATTTATCTATATATAATTTTATCATATATAAGAAATAAAAACTAGAAGAAAACAACCATATATATTAAATTTTTATTTAATTAATTGATTTTGATTGTTTACTCCAGGCTTAGCACCACTACCTTTATAAGTGGTTTTTGGTTGACAATTATTATATGGATATAATAAACAATTTATACAGCTTTTATATTCACTACTTTGTTCAGCATTTTTAGTTATTCCCACAGTTTTTAATAACGACAAAATTACAGTTGGTATTATAAAAACAGCTAGACCAGCAACAACTCTTTTTATTAAAGCTCCAGTTGCTTTACTTATAGCCTTTTCATCTTGTGACATCATTGCTTTTGCAAAGTCAACCATACCTAATACAATTATAATTAATGGTACAACCCAAATAGCAACCCTAACTAATTTTCCAATAAATAATACAGCATCTTTAACTCCTTCATTATTACATATATTATTATAATCATTTCTAGGACCAGCATCAGTTTCTACATTATTTGAAGAAGTATTATTAGAACTATTATTATTATTGTTGTTGTTAGAACTAAATCCATTTGGCCATTCTTCTATTGTTGCATTTGGGTCATATTTAACACCTTCATCTTCATTAAAATCTCCTAAACCTTCATCTATTTTGTCTTCAGGTAAATATTGGTAATAACATGTATCACCAACAATTTGTGCTTGAAGATCCCATCCAAAAGGGTCTTGAATGTACGGACAAAGGCCATTAATCATAGCATATTTTGCTTCACAAACATTACCATTAAAAGTAAAATCTTCCATACATGTTGCAGCGAAAACTGTTTTTGGAAAACTTATAAATAGAACAAATAAAGCTATATGTATTAATAATTTATAAGATTTACTTTTCATATAATTTTCACCTATCAAGATTATAACACAACCCCCAACCAAAAAAAAGAAGAAACCGTCTTCTTAAATAAAAACTAAACATATATATTTATTTTAAAATATCAGCTAAATATAACTCATTTTTAGCATGAGATT
>CANQXB010000049.1 GCA_947627805.1 uncultured Bacilli bacterium | reverse complement strand
CTCTAAAAATATTTGATACATGTACTCCAAAATTATTAAACATAAAATTTCTCCCTTACAATTCTATGTTTATATTGAGATATTTATTAAATTCTTATACACTTCTTATCAATCTTTTTTAAAACAAATTATTCTAAACATTACTCATTGTTGTAATTAAATAAGGATGCTCTTTCGTGCCTTCACTTTTTAAATTAATTCCCGGACGAAGATAGAAAACAGGGCGAACTGCATGCTCTAGTGCAGCATAATCCTTTATTAAAGAATCTCTAGTATGAATAATCCAAGCAAGATAATTATAATAATCATGACCATAACTAGTCATCGTCCATTCATCAATATCAGTATTGCTACTCCAACCATTTTTTATATATAGCCAGTTACTTGTACTTTTACCATAAGCATTAAAATAATCACTAGCGTACATTAAACCTATTTTACTTTCTATGGTATATGATGTCTTTGGCTCTATTGCAGGAACTGTATTAGGATATTCTGAGACTTTTTTCTCACCATTATACCAGTGATGATTGCTTATTGTATTAATCCAATAATTTCCATCTGTTCCATCTATTATTGTTTGTAAAAAACCATCAGAATTTTCATTTTCTGTTGTTCCATTTAAATAGGTTTTTAAATCAGAATCATCCCATGGTGTTACTAATGCTGAATCCCTATACCATTTTTGATTAGTTCTTGATGGGATGGTTTTAATTATTTTTAATTGATTAGCATATAACCCAATTGTCGTATCAGCTTCGGATGTTATGCCAATTATTCTGTACATATAGGTTTCTGGAGATTTTAAACATTCACTTTCTACTACTGTTCCAAAACAAATATAATTATTTAATACTTGAGTATTTGTTCCTTTAAAACGATATAAACCATCGACGGCTGTTGTATGTTCTCCTCCTCCGGCAAAAGTTTCGCCACCTTTTTTTCTTAGCCAATCTAAAGCTGGAGTCCCTTTAGCAAAGTATAAGGTACAATAAGCCGTTTGTTTTGTTTTAATCGTTGCTGTTTGATTAGCTAAACTGAATGTTAATACTTTCTCCCAATCTATTGGTGCTCCCTCACTATCAGAGCATTCTGCTCCCACAAAACCATGGGTACTGGGGTCTGGCCATTTACTTCTATCTTCTTGCTCATGTCAATCCCCACCTTCTGTATCTTGAACCATTATGGCAATTGATTGTTCTTCTTTTAAATTAATTTCTCTTACTTCACTTAATATTTCATTAGAGCTAAACAAATGATATATTAAAACTCCTTCAATTAATAGGGATATTGTTATTAAACTTATTAATACTTTTCGTTTCATTTCTCTTCTACTCCTTTAACTTTCACTAAAATAGGCATAACAAGTATCTGGTCCACTGGAAGTTATATTAAAACCATTTTCATCATAACTAAATGTCGCTCTTTTATTTTTACATTCATGAGCAACTAATGTATAATTACTTTCTACTTGATTTACTAATTTATAAGTCTTACCACTAAATTTTTTATCTCCCTTACTATCTTCTAAATAAGCATATATAATAACATCCGATAATTTATCTCTTGAAAAATAAATTCGACATACTACTTGCGTTATCTTAGTTTCCGTATATGTAATATTTAAATTGCCTTCACTATCAATATTATAATTATTATATGTTGCATCTCCACCAGTTGCGGGATAGCAATTACTAGCTTTTTCATTTACTTTATAGCCATTAACGGGTAAATATTTACTTACCATATACTTATCAGGATTATCCGGCATTTGAGTATAAAAGATAATATTAACATCGGTATTTTTATCTATTGGTCCTTCTTTAACACTTTCCCCTTCACCCGTAAAATCTCCTATTTTAGCTTTAAATATCGGAATAGAATCTGATTGACTATTATAAAAGGCATGGGTATCTTTTATAACCACACTTATAATTATTATGATTATTACTCCAAAAATACCTAATAATATTTTACTTAATGTTTTATTATCTATTTTAAGTATATTAAACATTACTCTCTTCCTCTCATCTTTGCTAAATTCTAGTATCTATTACAATTAAATTTTACAACAGATATGTTCATATGTCAACACATTAGTTGTAAAAAATGCTATAGATAATATGGTGATTTGATATGTACTATAATGAGAGAATTAAGTGGGTAAGAGATTGTAAAAATATAACTCAAAAAGAAATGGCTGAGCATTTAGGAATATTACAACAACAATATGCCCGATATGAAAAAGGAGTTAATGTCATGCCGATTACTTATTTACCAGAAATTTGTAAATATTTAGGAGTTTCGGCTGATTATATTTTAGGCTTAAAAGATGAAGAAGATTTAAGAAAAAATAACAATTAAATCTTCTTTTTAAAAAATTAAATAGTTGTAATTTTATATAAATTTGGGTATAATGTTATTAAGAAAACGCAAGATTAGAGCGTTGTCTTAAGTCTATGCTACCTTTATGGTAGTGTTTTTATTTCTTTTAAAACCAAAAGGAATAAAAGAATAAAAACAATAAAGAGCAAAACATTTATAAGTGTTTTATTCCTCATAGGCCTTCACATCATTTCTTTTTATTACTTTACCTTCTAGAAAGGAAAGAATAGAAAAAAACGAAATGTTTAGACAACACCCTTTTCTTGCGTCAGTTATCTATTTTAATTACAAGATAATAAAAAGTCTATGGGGAAATTTTGACAACATTTGTCATATTTTGGCGAATATTATCTAATATTGGTTAAAACATTTAATTTTCAATAAAAAAAGAAGACTTACATCTTCTAATATGGTCTAAATGGTGGGTAATAATAATTATAACTAAAATTACCATAAGGGTAGTTAGGATTAAAACCTTGGCCACCATTAGGATATGGAGCCACATTATAAATTGGTCTAGGTCTTGTTAAGCCAACAGCTGCTCCACCCAAAAGCGCCCCTCCCAGAAATGGCACAATAAATCTTTCATTATTAAAATTATTAGGATAATAATTAAGAGGTCTATTATACATAATATCTTCCTTTCAATTGTATATTATGTATAATATTTTTTTTAAAATATTATACTAGCCTATAATACATTTCATTGTTTCTTTTACAGGTAAAAAATTATTTTTTAAATATAAATTATGAGCTTTAGTATTGGCCACTAAAACATTAACTTCAATTTCTTTTAAATGTCTTTTGATAGCCCACTTTTTAAATTCTTCTATTAAAGCATCGGCAACCCCTTTTCTGCGGTAAGCATCACTTACATAAAGAGCATCTAAAATGCCAATATCATTAACACATGTCTCATCCTTCTCTTTTATAAAGCCATATATATAACCAATTATTTGCTTATCTATTAAAGCCACTAAAATTATTCTTTTATCATCATCAATATAATTTTCATACATATTTGTAACTTCAAAATTCATATCAATATTTTTATCATACTTTCCTTCATCACGAATTAGTAAAGTAAGTAAATAGTTTAATTCTTGAGCATCTTCTATTTTAGCTTTTCTTATTTCCATTTTTCCTCCTTCAATATTTTTGTGATTTTTAGTTTTCTTATATTTTCTTTATCAAGCCATTTTCTATTTTTAACTATTAAAGATTTAAAGGCCGTAAATTTGCCACCTTTGAAATTGGCATTATTTAATTTTTCCCCATAATTTCTAAAATAAGTTTATCATAAATTATTGAATATTAAAACTCGAACTATATAAGTCCAAGTTTAATATCAATTATGGTGCTCGTACTCGGACTTGAACCGAGACTTCTTTAAAGGAAAATAGATTTTGAGTCTATCGCGTCTACCAATTTCGCCATACGAGCAAGTAAAGATATTATAGCATAAATCCCTAATATCTTCTAGATATTCTTTTGTTTAAATAAAGGAATATCTTCTTCAATCTCTTCTTTTTCTAATTCTGGTAAATCATTAATCGAGGCTAGTCCAAAACAATCTAAGAAAGTTTTCGTGGTTTTATATAAATTAGGTTTACCGGGTAAATCACTTTTACCAACAACTTTTATTAAATCTTTACTTAATAATTTTTTAATAACATAAGTACTACTTATGCCTCTTATTTCATCTATTTCAATTCGGGTTATTGGTTCATTATAAGCAATAATAGCTAAAACTTCTAATTGGGCTTGAGAAAGAATTTCATTTCTTTCTTTAATTAATTTTTGATAATATTCTTTATGCTCTTTCTTAGTAGTTAATTTAAAAGCATCTCCTAAATAACTTATTCTTATGCCTCTTTCTTCTTTTTCATATTCTTTTTTTAATTCGGTTAATAATTCTTTAGCTTTTACTTCATCTATATTTAAAGTATTACAAATATCTGTTAATGTAACGCCTTCATCACCCATGACAAATAATAAACCTTCCAAAACTCCAACTAAATTCATTTTAAGCCACACTTTCTACTAATATTGTACTAAATATTTTATCTTGTTTCAAAGTAATTTCTTTATTTTTACTCATATCTAAAAGTGATAAAAAAGTAACTACAATATTTTGTTTAGTAAATTCTTCAAAAAGTTCCGTAAACTCCACTCTTTTTTTTATTTTTAAGAGACTTCTTATTTCTTTTATTCTTTCTTTAACACTATATTCTTTTTGCATTACTTTAGTCGTTATTGGTTTTTCTAAATTAACCCTTTTTTGCATTTCTAAAAAAGCATTTAATAACTCATTTAAAGATACATCACTATTAACTACCTTTTCATCTTCATCCATATAGTCTCTTAAATTTTCAGGTACTTTAGTATAATAATCTAATCTATTTTCTTCTAAATCTCTAAATGTAGCACTCATATTTTTATATTTTTCATAAGATATTAATTTTTCTCTTAAATCTTCTTCACTCGTAATATTAAATTCCGTAACTTCTTCTTCCTCTTCATCATTTTTTTTCACTAACATTTTACTTTTTAAATGTACGAGTTCCGAAGCCATTACTAAATATTCGGATGAAGAATCTAAATCTTCTTTGGGAATACTTCGAATAAAATCTAAATATTGCGCAATTACTTCTTTTATATTTATAGTATATATGTCCATTTTTGATACTCTTACTAAATGTAAAAGTAAATCAAAAGGCCCTTCAAAATCTTCTAGTTGTAAATTCATTTAAACCACCCTAACTACAAGTAAAACCATAAGTTGTCATTTCAAAATTAACTACTTTTGCTTCTTCATTAAAAGAATAATAATATTTATTATTAACTTTACTTAAATCGGCTTTCGAAAGATCAAGAGCAATAACAGCACTATAACCATTTTGGGTTCCATTAAAGGTTGCCGTTATTCCTTCCATACTTTTATAATCATTCACTAAAGTTTGCACTTCGTTATATTTATTAAAATAATTAGCATCACTTAAATTACTATTAGATATCGTATGATTTATTCTTACTAAGGCATTTTTTTCAAATGAATAAACATAAGTATCATCGCCCATTTTACAAGTAATATCCCCAATTCCATGTTCGCTATCGCTTAAAGCATATTCGGGGTAATCTTTAGTGGATTTTTCGACAAAAGCTACATAATAGAAAATATTAGCGGTATTAAACGAAAAACTTTCTTTATTATTACCTAAGATAGATGTAACATCTACTTTAAAACGATTAATTAAAGTTTTATCTTGATTATATGTCTCTAAGAAAAATTTTCGATTAGTAAAATTAATTGGTGATGATGTACTATTATTAACATCAAATGTTAATGTATTATTTTCATATTTAAAATTATTTAAGGTTAAAGCATCACTTTTTATTTCTAAACCACTATTAAAAAGATTATATTCGATTTCATTTTCTAAAGAGGGATTGGGTTTAGGATTATCTTCCGTAGAACCACTATTGGGATTAACTATTGTACTCGGACTTTTCTTTCCTAGTAAATTATTAATAATTACCGAAATATCATTAATATAAAAAACAGCTAAAATAAGAAGAACAAAGATAAATATTACTCTTCCTAAATTACTTTTCTTTTGATATGCTTTGCCTAATACTTGCGGTTTTAACTCCACATCTTCTAGAATAACTGTCCCCTTTTTTTTAGCCATAAAATCACGCCCTTATTATCTTTATTAATTATATCATAAATTTTATTATTTAACAGCCATTTCTTGCACATTCCTGATCATTTTTACTTCTAATCAAAGTTTCAAAGATAGTTTTTAAATTACTTTCCGAAACACTTGGATTTCCTTCTTTATAAAAGGAAGTAACTTTCCCATTATTAAAAGCCACAACAGTTGGAATATCTATTTTCTTTTCCGCTGTTTTATATATTGTGCCATCACTAGCATATAATTCTAATTCATCTAAATAAGCATCTAAAATATTTAAAAGTTGTGAATAAGAAGCATCGCCGTCTTTTTCTTTAATTATATTATTATCTTCTATTTTATATACGGAAGTTAAATCTTTTAAATCTAAATAATAAATAGGTTCATTTTTTTCTTTAGCTACTTCTAATAAAGGATTTATAATATAACGACAATTTTCATTTGTAGCACTTCCAAATAAAATTACCCCACTTTTATTTGTTAATAAATCAATAGCTTCGTTAATATCAATATAATTAACCGTATTATCTAAACTGATAACAACATCTAAATATTCACTAGCAAATTCATCTATTTTATCATTATAACTCATAAATTCTTGACGAAAAATATAGGCATCGGAAAAGGAATGAGTTTTATTTTTAACTAAAGAAGAAATGCCAACAATTAAAACCATAATAGTAAGGACCATAACAAGATATAAGACTTTTTTATTATGACTGTCCATTATTTACCACCTAAAGTAATTTTACTATAAATTAAATTTTAAGTCAAAAAAATTAACTCCTTTACAGCTCTAAGGAGTGAAAATTTTTCGCAATCAACCAATTTGATATAATATAGAAAAGGTGGTTGATTAATATGATG
>CANQXB010000048.1 GCA_947627805.1 uncultured Bacilli bacterium | reverse complement strand
TAGGAGAAACTTCCATTTTGTAGTATAATTAATTTGTAGGTGATTTATTATGCTAGTAAGTGATAAATGGCAAGATTATGAAATTTTAAAAACGAGTAGAGGAATGAAACTTGAACGTTGGCAAGATACCATTTTATTAAGACCAGACCCTGTTGTTACTTGGGATTTAGGTGATTTTTCTAAAGATAAAGTGGATGCCATTTATTACAGAAGTAATACTGGTGGAGGACATTGGGAAAATCAAAATAAAATTAAAGAATCATGGGTTGTTAATTATCAAGATTTAAAATTTTTAATTAAAGAAATGGGTTTTAAACATACGGGTTTATTTCCAGAACAAGCCTGTAATTGGGATTATATAAGAGAAAAAATTAAAAATACGGAAAGAGAAGTAAAAGTTTTAAATTTATTTGCTTATACAGGGGCAGCGACAGTGGCTTCCTTAAAAGAGGGGGCTAGTGTTGTGCATGTTGACTCTTCAAAAGGGATGATTGATTGGGCTAAAGAAAATGTTAAGTTAAATCATTTAGAAGAAAGACCTGTTCGATATTTAGTGGATGATGTTGTAAAATTTGTTAAAAGAGAAATAAGAAGAGGTAATAAATATGATGCCATTATTATGGATCCCCCTAGTTATGGAAGAGGGGCTAATGGAGAAGTTTGGGACATTGCTAAAGATTTAGAAAATTTAATTAAACTATGTCAAGAAATATTAGATGATGATTTTTTATTTTTTATTGTTAATACTTATTCAGCTAATTTACCAAGTATTTCTTTAGAAAATATTTTAAAAATTAATTTTCCTAAAAAAAATATTTTAGTAGATGAGCTAGTTTTACCTATCAAAAATTCTAATCTTTATTTATCTTGTGGTATAACAGGAAGGGTTACTAATGACTAAATTAAATGTTTTATATGAAGATAATCATATTATTGTAGTCGAGAAAAAACCAAATGTTTTATGTCAAAGTGATTATACTAAAGATTTAGATTTACTTACCATAGTCAAAGAATATATCAAAGAAAAATATCATAAGCCAGGTAATGTATATCTTGGTCTTGTCCATAGGCTTGATAGACCAGTTGGAGGTATTATGGTTTTTGCCAAAACTAGTAAGGCTGCAAGTAGACTTTCCAAAATGATATCTAACCATGAAATGATAAAAGAATATCTTTTAATATGTCATGGGAAATTACCTAATAAGGGAACAATGGAAGATTATATTTTAAAGAAAAATGAAATAAGTGTTATTAGTAATGAAAAAGAAGGTAAAAAAGCTCTTCTTGAATATGAAATATTAGCTTATCAAAATGATTTAAGTTTAGCAAAAGTAAATTTAATTACCGGTCGGCATCATCAAATAAGATTACAATTTGCTCATCGCGCTCATCCTTTATATGGCGATAATTTATATGGTTTAAAAGAGCAAGTACCGGTTTGTTTATTTGCTTATCATTTAAAATTTAAACATCCTGTAAAAGAAGAAATAATGGAATTTAAATTATTACCTAAGGGAGAAGTTTGGAGTAAATTTAATTATGAAGCATGAGTTATTAGTGCCAGTAGGCACCATGGAAAGTTTAATTAGTGCCATAAATTATGGAGCTGATGCTGTATATTTAGGTGGTAAAAAATTTGGGGCAAGAGCATTTGCTTCTAATTTTTCTTATGAAGAATTAGAAGAGGCCACTAAGTTATGTCATTTATATAACGTTAAAATATATATAACAGTTAATACTTTGGTTTATGAAAATGAGATTGATGAAGTAGTTGATTATATAAGATATCTTCATAAAATTGGGGTCGATGCTTTAATTATGCAAGATGTTGGCCTTATTAATTTAACACATCAAATGTTTCCTAACTTAGAAATTCATGCTTCTACTCAAATGCATAACCATTCTTCAGAATCTTTAAATTTTTTAAAAAATTTAGGAGTTAAAAGAGTTGTATTTGCCAGAGAATTACCTTTAGATTATATAAATAATATGGAAACTGATTTAGAGAAAGAAGTTTTTATTCATGGCTCTTTATGTATCTCTTACAGTGGGCAATGTCTTTTTTCTTCCCGTATTTTAGGAAGAAGTGGTAATCGTGGCGAATGTGCGGGTATGTGTCGACTTCCTTATGAATTATATGAAGACGATAAAAAGATAAAAACAGATGGTGATTATTTATTAAGCCCTAAGGATTTATCATCTATTGATAATTTTCAAAAATTATTAGATAGTAATATTTATTGCTTTAAAATTGAAGGAAGAATGAAATCTCCCTTATATGTCGCTTATACTACTAAAATATATCGAATGCTAATTGATAAGTATGAACGAGGCGAAGAATTAAAAATTACTAAAGAAGATATGGAAGTTTTAGAAAGTATTTTTTCAAGAGGTTATACAGGGGGCTTTTTGCATCAAGATAAAGATTTAATGAATTTTAAAAGTCCCAATCATTTGGGTCTTAAGATTGGTGATGTCACTAAGGTTAATAATCATAAAATAGCTATTAAACTAACTCATGATTTAAAACAATTTTCAGGGATTAGATTTAAAAATGCTAATATAGGTATTAATGTTAATTTTTTATATGATAAATTAGATAATTTAATTAATATGGGCAAAAAAGGAGAAGTAGTATACTTAGATAACTTTATTAATTTAAATAGTTTAGATGAAGTAATGTTAACTTTACCGGTAATTAACCTTCCTAAAGAAATAATCAAAAAAATGCCTATTATGATGAAAGTTACAGGAAAAATAGGAGAAAGTTTAAAAATAAAAGTTACAGATATGGAAGAGAAAATAGAACTAGCTAGTGAAGTTTTAGTGGAAGCTGCGAAAAAGGCTCCAGTTACCAAAAAGAGAATTAAAGAAGCTTTGGAAAAAGTGGGCGATACTCCTTTTGAAATTTCTAGTTTAGATATCGCTATTGATGATAATATCTTTATTCCTATTGGAGTAATCAATCGTTTAAGAAAAGAAGCTTTAAATAAATTGAAAGAAATTAAAGAGAATAAAAAAGTAAAATTTATTGAAAGAGAATTTAAAGAAGAAAAAATAACAAATGAAAAAATTACTGGGTTAAGTGTTCATGTAAGAACTAAGGAACAACTTTTAACTTGTCAAAAATTAAATATTAAAAATATTATTGTCGATGACCCTCAACTTATGAATGATGATATAATTTATCGTATACCTAGAGATAATATACATCATAATTATGATTATCCAAGACTTTTAGTTACGGATTATGCTAGTTTAGATAAATATCAAGGAGAGTATGGTGATTATTCTTTAAATATTACGAATCATTATACTTTAGATTATTTGAGTAAATATGCCAGTATGCTTACTTTATCTATTGAAAATGATATCGATAATATTGAAAGAATTATGCGTAATGAGAAAAACAATTTAAATGTGGAAGTCATAATTTATGGCAATATTGAACTTATGATTATGAAATATTGTCCTTTAAATACCATTATCAATAAAGATAAAGTCTGTCATGTTTGTACAAATGGTCATAATTATTATTTAAAAGACCGAAATAAGGCTCGTTATAAATTAATAAATAATCCTTTAACCCATAGTACAGTGATAATGGACTGTAAAAAGATTGATTTAATTAAAGATATTCCTATGTTTAAGAAAATGGGTATAAATAATTTTCGGTTGGAACTTTTAGAAGAGAATGAAAAAGAAGTTAAAGATTTAATAGAAAGAGTAAAAATGTATGAATGATAAAATAATTAATAATTTAAGTAATAGTTTAAATATTTCAGAAAAAAGTATTCGCAGTACTTTAAAATTATTAGAAGAGGGAAATACCATTCCTTTTATTGCCCGTTACCGTAAAGAAGTGACGGGAAATTTAGATGAAGTTCAAATAAGACAAATTGAAGTAGAATATACTTATGGAGTTAATTTAAATAAAAGAAAAGAAGAAGTTAAAAATTTAATTGCGGAAAAAGGTTTACTTACTGAAGAATTAATTAAAAAGATTGATGGATGTGAGAAATTAGTCGAAATAGAAGATATCTATCGTCCCTTTAAAGAAAAGAAAAAGACCAAAGCAACGGAAGCTATTAATAAGGGATTAGAACCTCTTGCAAAAATGCTTATGAGTTTTAATATCAATGGAAGTATTAAAAATGTGGCTCAAAAGTTTGTAAATGCCCAAGTTAAAAATGTTGATGAAGCCTTAGAAGGAGCCAAATACATCATTGCGGAATACATATCTGATAATTCTTATTATCGAAAATATATTAGAAATATAACGTTTCAAAAAGGAATATTAATAAGTAAAAAGAAGAAAGATAGTATTGATGAAAATAAAACTTATGAAATATATTATGACTTTAAAGAAAATTTAAAATGGCTTAAAATGTATCGTGTTTTAGCAATTAATCGGGGCGAAAGTGAAGGCATTCTTAATGTGAGTATAGATTCTCCCAAAGAGGAAATAATTAATTTTTTAGAAGAGAAGATAATTAAAGATAAAACTAAAGAAGAAATTGCTTCTTTAATTAAGGAAGCTATCTTAGATAGTTATAAAAGATTAATTGCTCCTTCTATTGAAAGAGATTTAAGAAGTGAATTAAAAGATAAAGCCGAAGATGTGGCTATTAATAATTTTAGTGATAATTTAGAGCATCTCCTTATGCAACCCCCAATTAAAGAAAAATGTGTTTTAGGTTTTGACCCCGCTTATCGAACAGGTTGTAAACTAGCGGTTTTAGATAAAACAGGTAAAGTTTTAGATATTACAGTTATTTACCCGCATGAGCCTAAAAATGAAGTAGAGAAATCTCAAAAAATTATGTTAGATTTAATCGCTAAATATAATATTGATATTATTGCGATTGGTAATGGGACAGCCTCAAGAGAATCCGAAAGTTTTGTGGCCGAAGTAATAAAAAAAGCCCCAAGAAAAGTGGAATATATAATAGTAAGTGAAGCCGGAGCTTCTGTTTATTCAGCATCTCCTTTAGCCATAGAGGAATTTCCTAATTTACATGTAGAAGAAAGGAGTGCCATATCTATAGGAAGAAGACTAGAAGACCCATTATCAGAACTTGTCAAAATTGATCCTGAAAGTATTGGTGTTGGTTTATATCAACATGATGTGGCTAATAAAAAATTAAAAGAAAGTTTAAACTTTGTGGTGGAAAAAGTGGTTAATAGTGTCGGAGTTAATTTAAATACTGCTTCCCCATCTATTTTAAAATATATCTCTGGTTTAACTAAAAGCGCCATTAATAAAATTATTGAATATCGCGAAACATTTGGCAGTTTTAAAAATAGACAAGAGTTATTAAAAAAGAAAATTTTGAATGCCAAAACTTATGAACAAGCCATTGGTTTTTTAAGAATTAATAATGGTGATAATTTACTTGATATAACAAGTATTCACCCTGAAAGTTATGAAGCTACTTTAAAACTTTTAAAATATTTAAATATTGAGCTAAGTTTAATTGGAACTGCAGAAATCAAAAAGGCTTTAGAAAATATTAATATATCAAAAACATCTCAAATGTTAGATATTTCTCCTTATACTTTAGAAGATATTATTTCTTCTTTAATAAGTCCTAATAGAGACCCAAGAGATGAATTACCTAAGCCAATTTTAAAAAGGGATGTTTTACATCTTGAAGATTTAAAAAAAGGAATGGAGTTAGAAGGTACGGTCCGAAATGTTGTTGATTTTGGGGCTTTCATCGATATAGGTATTAAAAATGATGGTTTAGTCCACATCTCTAAAATGAGTGATAAATATATTAAACATCCCAGTGAAATATTAAGTGTGGGTGATATTATTAAAGTTTATGTTGATGATATTAATTTAGAAAAAGGAAAAGTATCTTTAAGTTTAAAAAGTAATTGATTTAAAGCGAGTATTTCGTTATAATAAATAATTAACTAGGAGGTTTTATGGAAGAGTTAAAAAATAATATATTAGAAAGATTAGAAGTTAAAAATAGTAGAGTAGGATTTAAAAATGTTTTAGATGAGTTAAGTGAAGTAGTATTAGAAAGATTAACATTTGTAAAAGATGATAAAGTATTAGAACGATTAGTAAAAGATTTAAGAGACTTAATGGAAAATAATATTAATCCTAATGAAGAATTATTATTAATGATGATTGAGATAATAGAAAATAGAGAAGGATTAGATAATTTTTCTTTTTATGACATAATATTTGATAGAAAAATGTCTGATCAAGAAAAAGGAGAATGTTTAAAGAAAGCTTTAAAGGCCACTAAAGGATTTCAAGCTGATTATATTTATAATATTTATGCTCATAAAATGATTCCTTATAAAGATTTAGCCAGTGATATTATTTTAAATTGTAAATATGAAGAACATGCATCCGCAATTTATAAAATGTTTTCTTGGATTGAATTAGAAGAAGAAAAAGAATATATGCCTGTATTATTAGAAGTAGCTAAGTTAATGCTTAAAGTTGATGATAGAAGAGTTTTAAAGGAAATTAAAGAAATAGCTTGGGATGAAAATTTATTAAATACGGGGTATACTATTTCTGTAATTAAACTTATTATGAAATGTAAAACTTATGGCCAAGTAATTAGTATTTTTTGCCTTTTTGAAGCTTTAGAGAAAGATGAAGTTCCTTATGCAATTGATGCTTGTAAATATTTTCTGATGACTAAAGATGAGCTTATTTTAGATAATTTATGTAATTATATTGGACAAAGTATAAAATGTAAATTACCTATTTCTTTAGATAATATAAATTTACTTTTAAATGCTAGAAAAAATTTTAATGGTAAATATGCTACAATGGCTTTAACAAAGGATACTTTTATTGAGGCTAAAGATAATGAGACTATGGCTGGTGTTTATAGTGATTCAAGAAAAGAATATCATGCTGATTTAATTCATGATGAGTTGGTTGGTACCTTAAAACCCGAATTATTAGTAGGAGCTAGTATGATTGTTAATGAAGCCGAAAATAAAAAGAAGGCTTTAACAATTACTAATACTTTAAAAA
>CANQXB010000047.1 GCA_947627805.1 uncultured Bacilli bacterium | reverse complement strand
AAATGGAACATTTTATAATAGTATAAAAGATGCTAAGCCAAATGGAGCATATTGGGATTCCATAATATTAAGCCATAGTTGGTATAATGTTGACTACACAAGTGTCCCAGCTACTGAACCAACCTCGTCAAATACAACTGCAAGTAAGATAGGCTTAATGTATGCCACAGATTATAAAAACTCTGGAGACCAAAACACAAATAACTGGTTATTTATAAAAAATGGATGGAGTACAAATTCCTCATTAAGTGGGAATGCACTTTATGAATGGACAATGAGTAGGTATGGCTACCACCACCAAACCAGCCTTGCGTGGCATGTGCTTTCGGCTGGCCTCACGTTCCACGATGTCCGTTTGACAACCACGTATGCGGTTCGCCCAGTCTTCTATATAGATCCTAATATTACTTTAACTGGTGAAGGAACAACTGAGAATCCATTTATAATTCATTATTGATAAACTTTATTGTAATTGACATTATATAATAAATTAGATAAAATAATAATTGAATTAAGCAATTAATTCATATTTAAAAGCGGAAACCCCATCCATTAAAAGGGAATAATTAAAGAGGAAACCCCATCCATTAAAAGGGAATAATTAAAGAGGAAACTCCATCCGTTAAAAGGAAATAATAAAAGAAGAGACCCCATCTGTTAAAAGGGAATAATAAAAGTACTAGAATTATTTATTCTAGTTTTTATTTATATAAATATAAAATAAATATTGGTACTTTTTATAATTTGTGAGATAATAAATATATGAATACTTATTTAATTGCTAGTGAAACAATTTATTTTATGAATGAGAAGTTAAAAGAACTTAAAAATGGTATGGACAATACTATAACTTTTAATTTACAAGAAAATAGTATGGATGAAGTATTAGAGGAAGCTAGTTATTTTTCGATGTTTAATGATGATAAATGTTTAATTGTAAAGAATGCTAATTTATTTAGTACGAGTAAAGATACGAATAAAAATAAAGAAGATAGTGAAAAATTACTTAAGTATTTAGAACATGAAAATCCCCATACAAGAATAATATTTCTTCTAAATGGAAAAGTAGATAATAAAAAGAAAATAGTTAATTTATTAAAACAAAATAATCATTTATTTATTTATGCAAGTATTAGTAAAACTGAAATAAAAAATGAACTTAAAAAGATTGTTACAGAAAATAAATATCAAATTGATGATAATACTTTATGGTATATAATTAATAATTCTAATGGTTCATTTGATTTAGCTATTAATGAACTTAAGAAAATTATGCTTTATTATAGTAAACCAGGAATAATAAATTATGAAGATGTAACGCATTTAGTAGCAAAAACAATTAGTGAAAATAATTTTAAATTAGTTGATAGTATAATATCGCAAGATTTAAGTAATTCTTTATTATATTTAAATGAAGCCAAAATATTTAAAGTTGAACCAAGTGTTATAATTGCTCTTTTATATCGCGAATTTAGATTAATGCTTCAAACAATAATTTATCAAGAAGAAAAGTATAGTTATAGTAATATTTTAAAAGAATTAAAATTAGCTGATTGGCAAATGCAAAAAGTGGAAAATAATCTAAGAATGTATCGAAAGAAAGAAATTGAAGAAGAAATAGTTAAATTAGGTAAATTAGATTATGGTTATAAAAGTGGCAAAATAAATAAAGATACAATCTTAATTAATTATATTTTAGATTTATGTCTTTAAAAATTAAAAATATATGCTAAAATAGAGAAGAATTAAAAAGGAGGGAAGTCTAATGAAGGAAACTGTAGTTGTAGGAATGTCGGGAGGAGTCGATAGTGCCGTCGCGGCTTATCTTTTAAAAAAAGAAGGTTATAATGTTATAGCTCTTTTTATGCGTAATTGGGACAGTACAATTAATGGTGAAGACTTTCAAAATGATGATATAATTTGTCCTCAAGAAAGAGATTATAATGATGCTTTAGAAGTTTGTAAGCATTTAGATATTCCTTTACATCGAGTAGATTTTATTAAAGAATATTGGGATTATGTTTTTAAATATTTTTTAGAGGAACTTAAAAAAGGACGAACTCCTAATCCGGATATGTTATGTAATAAATTTATTAAATTTGATTTATTTAAAAAAGAAGCTTTAAAATTAGGAGCTGATTATGTAGCCACAGGACATTATGCAAGAATAGAAGCTGGCAAACTTTTAAGAGCAGTTGATTTAAATAAAGACCAAACTTATTTTTTGGCGGATGTTCCTCTAGAGGGTTTTAAAAACGTTTTATTTCCAATTGGGAGTTATACTAAAGCAGAAGTAAGAAAAATAGCGGAAGAAGCCCAAATTCCTGTTTCTCATAAAAAAGATTCAACGGGTATTTGTTTTATTGGCGAAAGAAATTTTCAAAAATTTATTCAAAATTATTTAAAAGAAAATAAAGGACCAATTATAGATGTTTCTACTAAAGAAGTAATTGGCGAACATCATGGTTTAATGAATTATACAATTGGGCAAAGAAAAAATGTGGGATTATCGGGAAATACTGAAAGACACTTTGTCTGTGGTAAAGATGTTAAAAATAATATTTTATATGTTACGATTGGTGATCCAGAATATTTATATAGCGATGCTTGTTTAATTAGTAATGTGAATTTCATTAGTAGTGTTCATCCGACTTTTTGTACGGCTAAATTTCGGTATCGTGGGGAAGATGTTCCGGTGGAACTTGAATATTTAGAAGATAATAAAATTATGGTTAAATATAATGGGAAAGCCAAAGCGGTTACTCCTGGTCAAGCCTGTGTTTTATATTTAGGAGAAGAATGCTTAGGTTGTGGATTCATTGATTGTGTTTATAAAGATGGGGAAAGACTTTGGTATTTATAATTTTTAAAGAATTTATGAACATAATAAATATTTAAGAAAACCACTAAGAAAATATTAATTATTTCGGAAATGACTAAAGTATACATTCCTATATGAAAATAAGAAAATAAAATTAAAGATAAGGTTTTAATAATGACACCAATAATCGTAATTTTCATTGTAATATGGGCTTTATTAATGGCTTGTAAAAAACTCATTAAAACATTTTCTAAATAAAATAAAGGAAATATGGGAATTAAGATTTTAATATAATTAAGACCTAAACTTGTTTTATATAAAGTTGTTAAAATAAATTTAGCTCCAAAGGTAAGAATTCCGGAATAAATAAGACCAATTAAAAGAGCAAAGAATAAGCTTTCTTTTAAGCGCTTTTTTAAAAGTTTAATATTTTTAGTAAGAAAATGTTTACTAATTTCGGGAATTAAAGCCGCGGAGATGGCCGTAATAAAAAAAGAAGGGACCGTTAAAATAGGAATGGTATAAGCATTATAAGCTCCATATTCAACGAGAATATATTTATTAGAATAACCATTTAAAATTAAAAAATTTTTTAAAATAATAGGTTCAAAAAAATAACCAATATTGCCAATAATTCTTGAAGATACTGTCGGAAGAGAAATACTTAAAATATTTTTTAAAGTATATTTATCAAAAACTAAATTTTCTCTTTTAATTTGAATATTTTTAGGAATAAAAGCCAAATTAACGATAATAGAAACAAATTCTTCCACAAAAGAAAAGAAAAATAAACTACAAGAAGCTAAAATAATACTTTTTTTAATAAGAATAGGAACAATTAAATAAATTAAAATACCTCTAACAATTTGTTCAATAATATTGGAAATAACATTAGGAAGCATATTTTGTTTACCATAAAAATAACCTTTAATAATTGAAGAAATGGAAATGATGGGAAAAGTTAAACTCATGGCAATAATAAGTAAATAGCATCTTTCTTCATGAAGAAGATTAAGAGCCATAAACTTGGCTGAGATAATCATAAATAAAACGACAATAAAATTAATAAGCATAATAAAAATAGTGGAAGTGGTAATAATTTTTAAATTATTATGTTTATTTTCGGCAACTAATTTAGAAATAGTTGTAGGTAGTGCAAGGGTGGCAATTGTAATTAATAAAGAATAAGTGGGCATGACTAAAGAATATAATCCCATGACTTCGGCTCCCACAATTCTAGTAAAGATTATACGATTGATAAATCCTAATATTTTGGTAATAATGCCTCCGAGGATTAAAATAATTGTAGTTTTGACAAATAGATTAGTCCTTTTCATAAATCACCTTTAAATGCAAAATAAAATATTATATAATAATATTATGAATGGAGTTGATTTTTTATGGCGCAAACAGAAGAAAAATTTAATTCATTAACCGAGCTATATAATCGTCTTTTACCTGCTTTAAAAGTTAAGTGTGAGGAACTTGCTAAAGAGAAATTAAAAGTGGAAGCTAATGATATTTGGGCCTACTGCTTAAAATGTAAATGGCAATCAAGGAAAGATTTACGTATATATGAATTAGTTGATGATATTTTAAATGTTGATGCTTATAAAATATCGCTATTTTTAAAAAATAAATATAATTATGAGGAGTTATAAATAAATGAAAGATACATACATTGATTTTGAAACATTAAAAGAAAAATTAAATTATTTTCCGGAAAGTTCTTTAAAGAAAATTGAAGAAGCTTATCTTTATGCCCAAAAAGAACATCAAGGAATAAAGAGATTAACAGGTGATGATTTTATTACCCATCCTTTACATGTGGCTGAAATTTTAGCTTCCTTAAATGCTGATGATGTCACTATTATGGCCGCTTTGTTACATGAAGTATTAAATAATGGCGAGAATGCGACTAAAGAAGAAATTGAAGAAAAATTTGGGAGTGAAGTGGCTATTATTGTCGATAGTATTTCTAAAATTAATAAATTAGAATTAATGGATGAAACAGAATCTTCAGCTATTTATTTAAGAAAAGTTTTAGTGGGACTGGCAGAAGACCCAAGAGTTTTATATATAAAACTTGCTGATCGACTTCATAATATGCGTACTAACTGGGCGGTAAAGGAAGAAAAACAAAAAGAAAAAGCTAATGAAACCATGACTGTTTTAGTGCCTATTGCGCATCGTTTAGGGATTAATTCTATTAAAAGTGAATTAGAAGATATCTGTCTTAGTTATTTAAAACCGGATGTCTATCAAGATATTTTAGATAAATTAAATAAAACTAAATTAGAACTTGATGATAATTTACAAGAAATGAAAGAAAGTATTTCCCATTTACTCACTGAAAATGGAATTGACCATGAAATAAAAGGAAGAGTTAAAAGTGTTTATAGTATTTATAATAAGCTTAATAATGGAAAACGTTGGGACCAAATTTATGATATTTTAGCTTTAAGAGTCTTCGTAAAAAAAGAAACTGATTGTTATACCGTTATTGGTTTAATTCATTCTAAATTTAGACCTCTTCCCAAAAGATTTAAAGATTATATAGCTAATCCTAAAGCCAATATGTATCAAAGTTTACATACTTCTGTTTTTGGCCTTGATGGAGAGGTTTATGAAGTTCAAGTAAGAACTTATGAAATGGATGAAATTGCTGAAAAAGGAATGGCTTCCCATTGGTCTTATAAAGAAAAAGGTACGAAAAAAGTTCAAGCCGTAATGGAACAAAAATTAGAGATGTTTCGAAATATCATTGAAACGAATAATGAAGAGTCTGATTCCTCATTTGCTTCCAATGTCCAAAGTGATTTATTAAGTGAACTTATTTATGTCTTTACCCCAAAAGGTGATGTTATTGAACTTCCAAAAGATGCCACTCCCTTAGATTTTGCTTACCGGATTCATGGAAAAGTAGGAGATACAACTGTCGGTGCGATTGTTAATGATAATATTGTGCCTCTATCTTATAACTTACAAAATAATGATATTGTCAAAATAATTACTAATAATAATGCGACTCCCAATCAAGATTGGTTATCAATTGTTAAAACAACCCAAGCTAAATCCAGAATCAAAGCTTTCTTTAGTAAAAAAGAAAGAGAAGAACATATTGAAAAAGGAAAAAATATTTTAGAAAAAGAAATTAGAAAGAAAAAATTAAGTATAAGTGAAGTTTTAAATGAAGAAAATTTAAATAAAATATTTAAAGATTTAAAAATTGATAGTTTAGATGAATTATATTTACAAATTGGATCTTTAAGATATACGGCTGGTTATATTATTTCTCTTACAACTGAAGATAAACATAATGTCGAAGATATTTTAATGGAGAGAATTGGTAAACCAAAAGTAATAGAGTCTAAAAATGATGTTATTATTGATGGTAATACCAATATTATGTATTCTTTAGCAAAATGTTGTATGCCGGTTAAAGGTGATGATATTATTGGCTTTATTACAAAAGGAGAAGGTATAAGTATTCATAAAAAGAATTGTCCTAATATAACTGATAAAGATGATCGAATTATTCCAGTAGAATGGAATATGAATAGTGATAGTATGTATATTACAAGTATCTCTTTATATGTTCATAATACTTCTTTCTTAGTAGATTTAGTCAATGAAGCTGCCAAAGAAAAAATAACTATTATTGAAATTAAAAATAAAGATTTAGATAATGGCTCTACTTTATGTAATTTAACAATTAAAGTTAAAGATAAAGAAGCTTTAGACCATTTTAAAAGACAATTAGAAAGTTTTAAAAATGTCGAAGTAAAGGATGAAGTATGAAAGTAGTTATTCAAAGAAGTAAATATAGTAATGTTATTATTAATAAAAAAATTCATAATGAAATAGATAAAGGTTTAGTAATATTTTCTTGTTTTACAGAAGGAGATACCCTTGAAGATATTAATTATATTGTTAAAAAAATAATTAATTTAAGAATCTTTGATGATGAAAATGGTATTATGAATAAAAGTATTAAAGATGTTGGTGGTAATATTTTATCTATTAGTCAATTTACTTTATATGCTGATACTAAAAAAGGTAATCGCCCTAGTTATATCAAAGCTTTAAATGGAGAGGAAGCCATCAAATTATATGATTTATTTAATGAAGAATTAAATAAAGAAATTAAAACAGTTACTGGTATCTTTGGAGCCGAAATGGAAATTAATATAACTAATGATGGCCCAATTACCATAATTATAGATAGTAAAAATAAATAATTGTTTAGTATTTAATAAGAGTGAAAGAAAATTTCATTCTTTTTTGCATTTTTATATTTTACAATAATTAACAAAAATTTTTCAAAAAATTTGACTCTGGGGGGGG
>CANQXB010000046.1 GCA_947627805.1 uncultured Bacilli bacterium | reverse complement strand
GGTTGTCCTTGTAGCTCAGTTGGATAGAGCGTATGCCTCCGACGCATAAGGCCGAGGGTTCGAATCCCTTCAAGGACACCATTATTTAATATAGGGAAGTGACTTATGAAAGTTTTAAAAAATATTTTATTAACAATTTTAGTAATTATATTATTTATAAGTACAACTAGTTTAATATCTTTATATACTATTAGAAAAACAATTTCTAAAGAAAGTATCAAAAATAATATTGTAAATACTGATATTGAAAAAATAGTAGAAGAAAATCCCAAATTAGAAGATGCTCTAAAAGATACCTTAGAAGATGTATATACTACTTTAGATGAACTTAATATTGATGAGGAAATTGTTTTAAAAATTCTTAATTCTTCGCAAGTTAAAGAATTAATTGGTGATATTACAGGTAATGTTACCGAATATTTTTTAACGGGTGAAGATAAGAAATTAATTTCAACGGAAAGTATTGTTAACGTAATTGGTAGTGTTATGGATGATATTAATGAAACAGATTTATATAATTTTAGTAAAGAAGAAAAAGAAAATATTTTAAAAAGCATTGAAAAAGGAATAGATGAAAATGAAGAATTTATTCCTGATACCAGTATTATAGAAGATGAATTAACTAATGAAGAAATAAAAGATATGGAAATAGTTCGTTTTATTTTTAGCGATAGATTAATGCTTTATATAGTATTAGGAGAAATAGTTACGATAGGATTTATTATTTTACTTTCCTTAAATAAATTTAAATGGGTAAAAATAATTAGTATAACTATTTTAGCTTCTTCACTGTTAATGGCTTTTCTAATGAGTGGTTTATTATTTAGTTTAAAATATCTTGAACCGGAATATAATTATATTTTAGACCTTATTGGTTATTTACCAAAATTTGGTTTAAAATTATCTTTACTTCTAGTTCTTATAATGATTTTAATACTTATTGCTTATAAAATAATATTTAAAAATAAGAATATTAAGAGTAATAATTAGGAAAATAACTTCAATAGTTATTTTTTTTTTGGTATAATTAGGAAGAGGTTAGATATGGAATATTTAGACAATTTAAATAAAGAACAAAAGGAAGCAGTTATGCATATTGATGGCCCATGTCTAGTAGTAGCGGGGGCTGGTTCAGGTAAGACTAAAGTACTTACGACAAGAATTGCTTATCTTATTGATAAAGGTATTTATAGTAGTCATATTTTAGCTATAACATTTACCAATAAAGCCGCTAAAGAGATGAGAGAAAGAGTAAATTTACTTACTGCCAATAATTATGCTTTTGTTGGTACTTTTCATTCTTTTGGTTTAAGAATAATAAAAGAAAATTATGAAGCTATGGGTTTAAAGAAAAATTTTACCATTATTGATTCTGATGATGTTTTAACTATTATTAAAAAAGTTATGAAGGAAAAAGGAATAGATGTAAGAGAAATATCTCCTTCTTATATTCGAAATCGTATTAGTTTTATTAAAAATGAAATGTTAAGTGAAAGTGATATAAATAAATATTTTTTAAGTGAAATTGAAAAAATAGCTGCAGAAGTTTATTTTGCTTATGAAAAGACTTTAAGAAAAAATAATGTTATTGATTTTGATGATTTATTAAAACTTCCAGTAGAATTATTTCTAAAAAACAAAAATATATTAGATTTATATCAAGAAAAATATCAATATATTTTAGTAGATGAATATCAAGATACGAATGAAGTTCAATATAAAATGATTAAACTTTTATCTAGTAAATATCGGAATATTTTTGTCGTTGGTGACCAAAATCAAGCTATTTATGGTTTTCGTCAAGCCAATTATAAAAACATTTTAAATTTTGAAAAAGATTATCCTGATGCCGAAGTAATTGTTTTAAATCAAAATTATCGTAGTACCACAACTATTTTAAACGTCGCTAATTCCGTGATTAAAAATAATGTGGAAAGAAAAGAAGTAAATTTATTTAGTGAACTTGGAGAAGGAGTTAAAGTTAAATATTTAAGATGCCAAAATGGTTTAGATGAAGCTAACTTAATTGTTAAAGAAATAAATAGTTTATTAGAGCTAGGTTATAAGAAAAAAGATATTGCTATCTTTTATCGGACTAATGCCCAATCAAGAATTTATGAAGAAGCTTTACTTAAAAATAGTTTACCTTATAAAGTAGTAGGTAGTTTTTACTTCTATAAAAGAAAAGAAATTAAAGATTTAATCAGTTATTTGAAATTAATTGCTAATAACGATGATGATGTTTCTCTTTTAAGAGTTATTAATGAGCCCAAAAGAGGGATTGGCCTTAAATCAATTGAAGGTTTAACTGCCAAAGCCCAAAGAGAAGGAACTTCTATTTTTGAAGCAATTGATAAAGGTAAAGAATTAGAATTTAAGAAGATGATTTTAGATATTACTGAATATAGTGAAAATTTATCTTTAACAGAATTAATTGATTTAGTATTAGAAAAAAGTACGATGAAAGAAGAATTGGAAAAAATTCATACCTTAGAAGCTGATATTCGATTAGAAAACTTGATGGAATTTAGGAGTATTACCGAAAATTATCAAAATGTTACGGGAAGTGTAAATTTACAAGACTTTTTAGAAGAAATAAGTTTAATTGCGGACATTACCGAACATAAAGAAGATAATGATGAAATAACATTAATGACTTTTCATTCCGCCAAGGGTTTAGAATTTAAAGTTGTATTTATGGTTGGAATGGAAGAAGGAATTATGCCTCATATGAATGCCTTTAATGAAGAAAATGGCCTTGAAGAAGAAAGAAGACTTTGTTATGTTGGTATTACGAGAGCTAAAGAAAGATTATATTTAACCAATGCTAAAATAAGAATGCTTTATGGAAAAGATATGCTTAATCCTCCTTCTCGGTTTATTGGAGAAATTGATTCTAAATATATTGAATCAAATATTAAAGAAGAGGCCCAAGTCAAAAAAGAAGATTATTATTTAGATAATGCCGAAGAATGCAATTATAAAAGTGGGGATGTTGTTGTTCATATGACTTATGGAAGAGGGGTTGTTATTGCGGTAGATAATCGTTTTGTTAGTGTAGCCTTTAGTAAGCAATATGGAATTAGAAAATTCTTAAAGAATTATAAAGGTCTTAAGAAAGGATGAGAGATGAAAAAAGATTTAACATTATTAGTTTTAGCAGCTGGAATGGGTAGTCGTTTTGGTGGTTTAAAGCAAATTGAACCAGTAGGGCCTAATGGGGAATTTATTATTGATTATAGTATTAAAGATGCCATTAGGGCGGGTTTTACTAAAGTAGTTTTTGTTATAAAAAGAGAAAATTATGAAATATTTAAAAATACGATTGGTAAACATATTGAAGATAAAATAAAAGTGGAATATGTCTTTCAAGATAATGCCAATGTTCCGAAGGGAATAGTTATTCCTAAAGAAAGAGTTAAGCCATTAGGAACAGCACATGCTGTCTATTCGGCTAAAGATATTATAAAGGAAAATTTTGCTATTATTAATGCGGATGATTTTTATGGGAGGGAAGCCTATTTAGAAGCTTCACGATACTTATTAAATTGTCAAGATGATGAATATGCGGTTATTGGCTATAAAGTAGGCAATACCTTAAGTGCCAATGGTTCAGTTAAAAGAGGAATTATTTTGGAAAATAATGGGTATATAGATAAAATAATAGAAAGTGAAGTATATCAAAAAGGCGAAAAGTTATTAGCGCGTCCTTTAGATAAAGAAGAGGCCTTTGAAATAGATTTTGATACTTTAGTTTCCATGAATCTCTTTTGCTTAACTCCTAAAATATTTACTTATTTAGAAAATAATATTCAAGATTTTTTCTTAAATAATGATACGGCATCTATTGAGTGGTTAGTTCCAAATACTATTTTTGAAAGTTCTAAAGAATTAAATAAAAAAATTAAAGTAATTAAAACTAAAAGTAAACATTATGGTATAACTTATAAAGAAGATTTAGAAAATTTAAAAAAAGGCCTATTAAAAGAAATTAAAGAAGGTATATATAATAAAGATTTGTGGGGATGATTATGAAAGAAAAAGAAAGAATTCAAGAATTAGTCGAAATTCTTAATAAAGCCAATTATGAATATTTTGTTTTAGATAATCCTGTAATAACGGATCAAGAATATGACAAATATTTAAGAGAACTTATTAATTTAGAAGAAAAACATCCAGAATATGTTTTACCAGATAGTCCTACTAAAAGAGTGGGAGGAGAAGTTTTAGATAAATTTGCTAAAATAACGCATAAAATACCAATGCTTAGTTTAGGTAATGTCTTTAATGAAGATGAAGTAAGAGAATTTGATGCGCGAATTAAAAAAATGGGCATCAACCCCGAATATGTTTGTGAGTTAAAAATAGATGGTTTATCAGTATCTTTAATTTATGAAAAAGGTATTTTAAAAAGTGGTGCTACAAGAGGAGATGGAACTATTGGGGAAGATATTACCCATAATGTCAAAACTATTAAAGTAATTCCTTTAAAGTTAAAAGAACCTGTCGATATTGAAGTTCGAGGCGAAATATACATGGATAAAAAAACTTTAGAGAAATTAAATAAAGAAAGAGAATTAGAAGGACTTCCTATTTTACAAAATGTGAGAAATGCCGCCGCAGGTAGTGTTAGACAATTAGATTCGAAAGTGGCGGCGAAAAGAAATTTAAATAATTGGATTTATCATTTACCTAATCCTTTAGATTATGGTATCACAACCCATATGGAAGCTTTAGATTATATGCAAAAATTAGGTTTTAAAGTAAATCCTAACAATAGACTTGTTAAAAATATCGATGAAGTAGTGGATTTTATTAAAGAATATACTACTAAAAGAGATAGTCTTCCCTATGAAATCGATGGTATTGTTATTAAAGTAAATAATATTTATGAGCAACAAGAATTGGGATTTACAGCTAAATACCCTAGATGGGCAACTGCTTATAAATTTATTGCTAGTGAAGTTTTAACTAAACTTAATGATATTATTTTTACCGTAGGAAGAACGGGTAAAATTACTCCTAATGCAATGCTTGACCCGGTTTTAATTATGGGTTCAACTATTAGAAAAGCTACTTTGCATAATGAAGATTACGTTAATAGCTTAGGTCTTATGATTGGTGATATTGTTAGTGTTCATAAAGCGGGGGATGTTATTCCAGAAGTAACAGGTAGTATTAAAGAAAGACGAACGGGAATCGAAAAACCATTTAAAATGATTAGCGAATGTCCTATTTGTCATACCAAACTTATTAAAAAAGAAGGTCAAGTAGATTATTATTGCCCTAATACAGAATGTCCTGCTAGAGGTATTGAAGCTCTTATTCATTTTGCTTCCAGAGATGCGATGAATATTGATGGTTTAGGAGATGAAATAATTGAAGATTTCTTTAATGAAGGATTTTTATCTTCAATTACAGATTTCTATCATTTAAAAGAACATGAAGAAGATATTCTAACATTGGAAGGTTTTGGTAAAAAAAGTTTAGAAAATATTTTAAATGCCGTGGAAAATAGTAAAAATAATAGTTTAGAAAAATTATTATTTGGTTTAGGAATAAGTGGAGTTGGTAGTAAAACAGCGAAACTATTAGCTAGTTATTATGAAAATATTGATAATTTAATGAATGCTTCAGTAGAAGAATTATTAAGTATAAAAGATATTGGCGATATTCTTGCTCAAAGTATTTATGATTATTTTAAAGAAAATCGAAACCTTATTGATAAATTAAAAATGTTAGGTATTAATATGGAATATCATGGAGTAAAAAAGAAGACTAATGAATTTATTACCAATAAGAAATTTGTAATGACCGGAGCCATATCTTTTATGTCTCGTGATGAAATAAAAAGTTTAATTGAAGAATATAGTGGGACATTCTCTGAAAGTGTTAGTAAAAGGACGGATGTTGTCATTGTAGGAATAGACCCTGGTAGTAAATATGATAAAGCTAGAGAACTAGGTATTACTATTTGGAATGAAGAACAATTTAAAAGTATTATTGATAAATTAAAAGAAGGCGAGTAACCTTCTTTATTTATTATATTCTTGACATTTTTGCTCTAATAAGGGGTAATTGCAACATCTTTCTCTGACATTTTTAGGAAGTTTATCATTTTTATATAAATTATATAATAGTAATGATTTATCTAAAACTTCTTTTCTATGTTGGGTAAGCCACCGTAATTGTTTTTGTAAAAGTATTAGTCTAAATTTTTCCTCTTTATTGTTAGCTTTCTTATCTAAATCAAATTCTTGATAATTTTTATTTGTTACAGGTATCATATTGTTAAAATTAATAATACCATTTTCTCCCTTATCAATTTTTAATAAATCTAAAGAATTTTTTAAATTTTTATGTTTAGGTTTAGGACTAGCAAGCGGAGCAAAATATTCACAATTTTTAACCATAAATAAAACACCGATAAAAGGTCTTAAATCTTTTCTACCAGCATTATAAGGTACTCGGTAGTCAAATTTTCTTAAATAATCACAATACTTAGAATCGACTTTTACTAATTTAAATTTTTCATAATTATTTTTTTTCATAAAATTTATTATAACGCAATTTTAAAAAAAATAAAAGGTTAGAGTAAGTTCTCTAACCATCTTTTTTAGTTGCCATATATAGGGCTGGCTTCACCCACTTTGTTAGTTGCCATATATAGGGCTGGCTTCACCCACTTTTTTAGTTGCCATATATAGGGCTGGCTTCACCCACTTTTTTAACTACATAAGTAGCATATTTATTATATGTAATTTTTACATAAATATTTCACTTATGTGAAAATAATATACCATAAAATAGTGAAAAAGTCTATAAATTTATTTTTTGATACTATTTTTAACTTCTTTGACAATTTCTTCATCAGTTAGTTCTAAAGCTAAAACTAATTTAGCAAAAGTATCTAAAAGGGGCATATTAATATTGTTTTCAATTCTAAATATGGTTTTTCTATCTAAATTTGTTAATGCTTCTAATTTTTCTTGTGAAATATTTTTCTTTTGTCTATATTCTTTTAACATTTAAGCCACTTCCTAAAAAAATTGTACCAAGTGTGTCCCAATTTTACATTGACAAGTATGCCCCAATTTATTTATAATATAAGTAGGACAATAATGCCCCATAAGTATTATAAAAAATTAAAAAAATTTTAACACTAAATTATTTTCGGCATTTGCAACATTAAATAAAAAGGAAGTAGAATTATGAAAGACATTTTAAAGAAAATAAATAAAAAAGAAAAAATAATAATAGGAGTAACTCTAGGAGTAATATTAGTAACCTTAATAAGTACAATGATAAAAGATACCCATGCTTTTTATAATAGTGAAACAAC
>CANQXB010000045.1 GCA_947627805.1 uncultured Bacilli bacterium | reverse complement strand
TAATAATTAGTACAATCATAAAATAACACTTTATCATTTCTTTTAGAATATTTTAAACTATTTTTATAAAGTTCTGACTGAATATAATCGCTTTCTTTAGCTAAAACTTCTAAACTTCTTAAAATATCATTATAAGTAAAGTTAGGTTGCTCAAGAAAGTTTTTAGAAGATTCCAAAGTTTTTAGTTTAGAAGAAGGGTAAATAATTCTAGAATAAATAAGATTAGATAAAATATTATTTAAATCATAATGGAATTGATACTTATCTTTTATAGAGTTACAAATATTGTTAATACCTAAATCATAATAAATCTTTTGTAAGAACAAATAACCAGCATTAAATGACTGTTTAGTATTTTTATCAATCTTTTTATTAAGGAATTTTTTTAATATTAAAGGTAAACTTTCTTCTTTAATTTTTTGATTTAAAGTATCAACATAGTTATTTAACCAAGAGATTGGGTCTTCGTCACCAGCACGGAGTTTAAGCTTATCATAATTTCCGATGTTTTCATAAACCTTAGAAGTTCTTTTTCCGTTTACATTGATATCATAGATAATAGAATAATGTTCAAAATTTTTAGATTTAGTTTTTTTAATATGCATAAAATCACTACCTTTACAAGATAATTATATCAAACGTATGATAACGTACGCAATATTAAAATTAAAAATTTGACAAAAAAATAACCATTTTATAATGGTTTCCTCATTTTTTCTCTTTCAAAACTGATAAATTCCCGAGAATATAAAAATTAATTATAAACCATAATATAAATAGGCAAATATTTATATTAAATTGACATTTTAAAATTAATATTTATTGCCGAAGTTTAAAATGCGTAGTATTATTAAAATAGAGGTAGTGTTATGGCAAATCAAGGAAAAAATTATAAAAATAATAACAATAGAAAAACTTCCACCAAAAATAGTAATTTAAAGAGAAATGAAAATAAAAATGTTACTATTATGAAAACTTTAGTTGTTTTAGGAGTTATCGTTTTAGGTTTTGCGATTGTCTATTTAATGAATTACTTTTTTGTTTTAAAAAATGATATCAAAATTAATATGTCGGTAGATAAACAAATGGTAAATATTAAAATTAATAATAAGCAAGAAGTAATCACAACTCAAAAATATGTTAGTGATTTAGATTATAGTATGCGTTATGATATTAATACCTTCCGTGTTTTTAAATATAAATCTCAAGATATTTTCAAATATTTAGAAGCTGAAAAAATTTTAGTGGTTGTCGAAAAATCAACTTTACCAAGTACTTGCTCTAATAATAGTTCTAATTCTTATAATAGCTGTGTTATTTCTGTAGATAATTATACAGAAGAACAATATATTAAAACTAATGATACAGTTTATAAATTAACCATAAAAAAACCAAATTCTAGTGAATATACTAGTGATATAAAATCAAGAATAGATTATATGATTAGTACCTTTACAAGTACCAAATAGCTTCGGCTATTTTTTTCTTAAGAAAGGAATGTTTTAGATGAAAATTAATTGTTTTAGTGTTACTTTTTGGTTCAATATGTTTACCAATCATTTAGAAGTTTTAAATGAACTAAGTTCTTCTTTAAAAGATGAATTTTCTAATTTTAAAATATACAATGATAATCCTAATATTTTTGCTCCCGTAATTGAGGCTCATGAAAAAGGGAAGAAACATTTGACTTTTAGTAAAATAAATTTTCAATACACTTTAGAAAATGTTACCAGTAAAGATTTTAAAAAATTTAAAGAGATGGTTTTTATTTTATTTGATATATTAACCAAATATTTAGAAGTAGCACATTCTGCTTTATATATAAATATTGAAGTTGAAGATAAAGAAGCTTTAAAAACAATTACTGATAAAACGATATCTTCTAAGTTTTATACTGATGATTTAATTGATATTTCTTTAAAACTTGGCAAAAAAGAAGAAGATTTATTTTATAAAATTATAACTATTCTTAATAAAAAAGAACTTCAAATTAAACCTCAAACTACTACTGATGGATTGGAAGTTCCTTTACCTTTAATTTCTTGGTATGATTCTAAAGTAGGTAAAGAAATTATTGAAATTGCTTATGAGATAAATGATAAATATTCTTTTGATTTTACGAAAAATTATCATACAACGGATTTTTATCTTAATAAAATGTTATATATTTTAGAACATAGTTTAGAAAATGATATCACTAATATCTTAAAAAAAGGAAAATTTTAAATTTCTTTAATTTGGAGAATTTGTTTTAAATAAAGGACTGTATTATTTAAATAGAGGTTCTTTTTTTGATAGTTTAAATATTTAATTTTTCCTTCAATACTTTTAATTTCACCATCATAATAATAAATTATATTAACTATTAATTTTAAATTGTAAGCTTCTTTTATTTGCTCTTCTAAATTTGCTAATTGGTCTTCGGAAAGAGTGGGGTAATTAACAGTATTCTTTCCTTCTTTTAAATCTTGGATTACTTTTTGAGAGTTAAAACAAGAATCAAAAGGTTGCCATTTGATAATGCCCCGGTCTATCATGAGTAATGGCCTCCAATTTTTTGATTTCTATCTCTTGCCGTAGAATCTTTTAAAAGATTGGTAGCTTTAAGTAAACTATTTTTGCCAAATTTACTTTTAATTTCATCAATTGTTTCATTAATATTTTGTCTATTTTGTTCTTCTTTTTCCGTTTCAAATAAATTAAGTTGAACATTTTCTCTTTTTTGTAAATTACCGCAAGAAATAGTTACTTTACGAATAGGTAAAAATTCATAAAATTTATCAAAAATGATAAGAGCGTATCTTAAGATTTCATATGCTGAATCAGTAGGATTATCTAACTTAATAGCATGAAAGAAACCATTATCTATTTCTTTAGAATACCCAATACCAAGACCAATCCAACCCGTAAGTTTATTATTTTTTCGTAAACGGGCCGCTAGTAAATCGACCATTTCGGCAATAATAATTTTAATGTTATTTTCATTATAATCTTTAAATAAAACTTGGGAATGACTAAAAGATTCGGATTTAGCAATTTTTTTATAATCAGAAATTTTGCTTAAATCAATACCATTAGCATGATTCCAAAGTTCTAAACCCATTACTCCAAATTCTTCTTTTAAGATATTTTTATCATATAAAGCTAAATCTTTTAGAGAATAAATGCCTTTAAGATTTAAATTTTTTTCCATTCTTTTGCCAATTCCCCACATTTTAGAAAGGGGAGAAATAGCCCAAAGTTTTTCTTCAATATCTTGATAAGTCCATTTGGCAATATTATTTTTATTGTGTTTGGCCTCAATGTCCATGGCTACTTTGGCTAAAAGCATATTAGGGCCAATTCCACAAGTAGCTGTGAGACCGGTCTTTTTATAAATGGTTTCTAAAATTTCGGTAGCCAATTCTTCATCACTTTTTTTATACATTTTAAGATAATTAGTTACATCTAAAAAGCATTCGTCAATTGAATAGATATGTAAATCTTCATCACTAACATAATCTAAATATATGCCTATAACTTCTTTGCTTTTATTGATGTATAAATTCATGCGGGGTTTGGCAATTTCATAATGAATATTTTTATCTATTTCGTATAAACGGCCGCGTGATTTAACTCCTAACTTTTTTAGATAAGGAGTAACCGCTAGAGTTATGGCTCCATCTCCTTGTTTCGGATTAGCCACTACTAAAGGATATGTAAAAGGATCTATTCCTCTTTCAATGCATTCACAAGAAGCAAAAAAACTTTTTAAATCAATACATAATATATTTCTTTTAGGGTAAATCTCAGCCATTAATATCATCTCCAAACATTTGTTTACAAATTAAGTATAAAATAAATACTAGTAAATTGCAATACCTATTTTTGGTAATTTTAGCAAGTAAACTTGAAATAGTTTGAAAAACTAATACCTTTATGATATTATAAAGGTAATTAGGAGAGTTTTGATGGAATTAAAAGAAGAAAATGGCTTAATAAGTAGAAGAAGGCCTTTAAGAAAGGATAAGAAATTTTTAAAATTTATAATTTATAAAATATTATTTGATATTGGAGAAGCTGATAAATTAAAAGATGATTATGAAAAAAATTTATATATCGAAATAAATAATTATCTAAAAAGAGAAAACCAACATGGATTTATTGATGTTGAACATAATAGAAATATAGAATTTTATGATGTAACTAATAAAATTCAAAGAATATTTGCTAAAAATATCTATTGTTTGCCTAATAGTGATTTAGACAAAGAAGTGGCAATTTTTATTGCTTGCAATATTTGGAAAATCCTGGCTAGATATAGTTATGAAACAGTAGCAACGCAAGAAGAAATTGAATCCTTGGTCGCTTTTACGAAAGAAAGTAATCCCGAAGAAAATATTACTTTAAAATTAACTGATAATTTTTGGACTCAATATTTTGAAGATATCAAATCATTATATGAAGAGTATATAAATAATTATCAAAATGTGGAATGCTTTGATTTAGATATGCTTATTTATACCTTTAAAGATAGTAGACTTTTAGATATAAATGTTGATAATATTTTACAAGAATATCCAAATTTAACAAGAAATGATGTCTTAAAATTATGTATTTATCATTTAAGTGATGATTTATTTGCTAAGTATTTAAATATATTGAATGCTTGTAGTAATGAAGAAAAGAAAATGATATTTGAGTTTATTAAACCAATGTATTTCTATTTCCAATATGCCCCTAAGTATTGGGAAATGCCCAAAAATGATTTTTATTATGCTTTTGTTTGGGACACATTGAAAGGAAAGTTAGAATATAGTCATAATTATATTATTAATAATACTAAAGAAAATGAAAAAAAGGTTTTTTGTGGCGAACCTCAAGATTCTTGGAATATTGATATACAAACTATGATGGATAATGAAGAGATTCAAAGTTTTTTTCAAGAAATATATTATATGGGTTATTCTACTTATGTTGCTGAGTTTAAAAATACATTCTTAGAACAAATTGAACTTTTAAGTGTAATTATTGAAAATCATAATATTATGGCTTTGCAAAATTTATTACAAGCCAAAAAATATCTTGTTGATAATCCTATAATTACTGAATATACTTATGGGGATCGATTGCTTACTAAAGAAGAACGTCAATTATTTGGAAATAAAAAAAAGGTGTCTTTACCAGTATCTTTTGATAAAACCAAAATTTTAGAATTAAAGAATTATTTTTTAGATTTTTGTGATAAATTATTAACCAATGATTTAGAACAAACTTCATTTATGAAATTAACCAAAAATAAGTGATAAGACTTGTTAACTTAATGATAAACTATTATAATAAGGTTATGAAAAAGTTATTATTAAAATTAATTAATTTATATCAAAATCTTCCTTTAAGAAGTCATACCGCTTGTCGCTTTTATCCCACTTGTTCGGAATACACCAAAGAGGCTATTACGAAATACGGAGCCTTTAAGGGTAGTATTTTAGGAATTAAAAGAATTTTAAAATGTCATCCTTTGCATAAAGGCGGCATTGATTTAGTTCCTTAGGAAGAAAAATAATTGCAAAGTAAAAAGCAATGTGCTAAAATTAAAGAGAAATCAATGATGAGAAACGAGATTATTAAATAATCGTTTTAAAGAGAGTTAATGGGTGGTGCAAATTAACAAACAGTTTAATAATTACTATTCTCTAGAAAGTCCAATCAACTTCGGGTAAGACCGTTATCTTAAATTAAGTAAAACAAAGGATGGTACCGTCAGTTTGACTCCTTAGGGACCATTCTTTTTTAGTGGAAGGAGGATTTCATGAACATTAAAGTATTTACCCAATCGGCTATTTTACTAAGTGGTAAGAAAAATATTTATTTTGACCCTTTTAAAATAGAGCAGAAATTAAATGATGCGGATTATATTTTTATTACGCATAATCATTATGACCATTATGATAGAGATTCAATTAATAAGGTTATTAAAAAGACTACCAAGATTATTGTTCCCGAAGTTTTAGAGGAAGAAATTTCTAAACTTACTAAAAATTATTTAGTAGTAAAACCTAATCAAAGTTATAAAATAGATGAGCTAGAATTTCAAACGGTTCACGCTTATAATATTCATAAAAGTTTTCATCCTAAAGAAGCCAACTTTGTGGGTTATATTATAAGGGTAGAAGATACAACCTATTATATTATGGGTGACACCGATGTTTTAGAGGAAAATAAAAAACTAAAAGTTGATGTTTGTTTCATTCCCATTGGGGGACATTTCACCATGGACTATAAAGAAGCCGCGGATTATATCAATGAAATAAAACCTAAAAAAGTAATACCTATTCATTATGGAAGTATAATTGGTGATATTACTTTAGGAGAAAAATTTAAAAAGTTAATTAATAAAGAAATAGAAGTCGAAATGCATATTAAGGAGGAGAATGTATGATAAATATTAAAGAAGATGAAAGATTAAGTGTTTTAAATCACAGTTGTGCACATTTACTAGCCCAAGCGGTAAAACATTTATACCCTGAGGCTAAGTTTTGGGTAGGACCAGTAATTTCCGAGGGATTTTACTATGATATCGATTTAGGAGATTATAAAATAACGGATGAAGATATTCCGAAAATAGAACACGAAATGAAAAAAATTGCCAAAGATGGTAAAAGAATAGTGCGTCATGAAATTAGTAAGAGTGAAGCTTTAGAAATGTTTAAGGATGACCCTTATAAGATTGATTTAATTGAAAGAATGGATGAAGATGAAACAGTTATCTCTTGCTATACGCAAGGTGATTTCACCGATCTTTGCCGAGGACCTCATGTCGAAACCGTAAAAGAACTTAAGCATTTTAAACTTCTTAAGTTTAGTGGAGCTTATTTTAAAGGCGATGCTAGCAACAAGATGCTTCAAAGAATTTATGGTGTTTGCTTTGAAACGGAAGAAGATTTAAATGCATATTTAAAAGAACTTGAAGAAGCCCAAGAAAGAGACCACCGGAAAATTGGTAAGAATTTAGGAATATTTACTTCTCATGATTTAGTAGGAAAAGGAATGCCTTTATGGCTACCTAATGGAGCCATCATAAGAAAAGAATTAGAAAACTACATTTATGCTAAAGAACAAAAATTAGGCTATAAGCATGTTTATACCCCATGTGTTGGAACGGTTGAGCTATATAAAACTTCTGGCCATTGGGACCATTATAAAGAGAATATGTTCCCATCAATGAAAGTTGATGAAGAAGAATTTGTTTTAAGACCAATGAATTGTCCCCATCATATGTTAGTTTATGCTAATGAGCTCCATAGTTATCGTGATTTACCTATTCGGATTGGTGAATTTGCGACCGATTTTAGATATGAAGCAAGTGGAGCTGTAAAAGGTTTGGAAAGAGTTCGGTGTATGTGTCAAAATGATGCCCATCTTTTTGTAAGACCGGACCAAATTGGGGAAGAATTTAAAAAAGTAGTGGAACTTATATTAGATGTTTATCATGATTTTGGGATTAAAAA
>CANQXB010000044.1 GCA_947627805.1 uncultured Bacilli bacterium | reverse complement strand
AACCTTGAAAATAATGAAAACTAATATGTGAATCTTGAAGTCCCAACTTGGGACTTCAAATAGAACAAAAAAATATTCTAAGGTCGAAAATTTCGACCTTAGAACTAAAATTAATGATTATTTACAAAAAGATTAATTTTAAATTACTAATAGTGAAAGTCACAAATTTTAATTGTAATTTGTAGTCAAAAAAAACATTTTTAGATTAACTAAAACATAAGAAATAAACTTGAGGTCGCAATTTGCGACCTCAATAAAACAGAAAAATATTCAAAGTCGCAATTTGCGACCTTGAAAGTAATGGAAATTTGACAAAAAAGATTGGAGGAAAAAATGAATAACTTAGTAGTAAAAGAAAATGAAATAACTAATAAAATTTATAACATAAGGGGAGTTCAAGTAATGCTTGATAGTGATTTGGCAAAACTTTATAATTGTGTCAATGGGACAAAAACTATTAATCAAGCAGTGAAAAGGCATATTGATAGATTTCCAAATGATTTTTATTTTCAATTAACTAAAGATGAATATTTAGAAATTCTAAGGTCCCAAACTGGGACCTTAGAATTAAAACAAGGGCAATATTCAAAATATTTACCTTGTGTATTTACAGAGCAAGGTGTAGCTATGTTGGCAACAGTACTAAAATCAGAAGTAGCTTCTAAAGTAAGTGTGGCTATAATGAAAGCCTTTGTTATAATGCGTCATTTTATATCAAATAGTTTATATGAGCAAAGATATATCAATAATCAAGTATTAAAAAATACAGAAGATATAAAAGTATTACAAGAATCATTAAATAATTTTAAGCAAAATAAAAAAGTAAATGAAATCTATTATAATGGACAAATATGGGATGCTTATTCTAAGATTTTAGATATATTTAAAATGGCTAAAAATAAACTAATTGTTATAGATAATTATGCTGATAATAGTTTATTAGATATAATAAAAAGATTAAATATAGAAGTAATTGTTATAACTAAAGAAAACAATTTATTAACTAAACAAGATATTGCAAAATATAATAAACAATATCATAATTTAAAAGTAATCTATGATAATAGTTTTCATGACCGATATTTTATATTAGATAATAATACTATTTATCATTGTGGTTCTTCTATAAATAGAATTGGTTATAAAACATTTAGTATAACTTTAATTAATGATAAAGAAATAACGGATTCTTTTCAAGAAAAAGTGCAGAAAATTATAAAATGTAAAAATTAGCACTCATATATTGACAAGTGCTAATCATAATATTATAATAGAGTTAGCATTTTTGATGGAAGAGTGCTAATGGGTGGTGATGAAGAAAAATGGATGAAAGAAAAAAGGCTTTGCTTAAAGAAATAGTGGAAAATTATGTAAAAACTGTTAAACCAGTAGGAAGTAATTCTTTATGCAAAAAGTTAAAATGTTCAAGTGCCACGATAAGAAATGAAATGGCGGTCTTAGAGAATATGGGCTATATAGAGAAGAACCATATCTCAAGCGGTCGAGTACCAAGTGAACTTGGTTATAAATATTATGTTGAACATTTAATGGAGCCTAAAGATTTAACTGGAGAAGATATGTTAAAATTACAAACGATATTTTCTAATCATGAATTAAAGGTTAGTGATACCGTTACTAGATGTTTAGAGATTATCAGTGATTTAACTAACTATACTTCCGTAGTTTTAGGAAGAAGTAGCAGTGATAATTTATTAAAGCAATTAAATATTATTGCTTTAGATAATCAAAAAATAGTGGCCATAGTTTGTACTGATAAAGGAATTGTGGAAAATAAAGAATTTACTTTACCAGATAATATTGAAGCAATGGAGATAGTTAAAATTGGCGAAATGGTTAATAAGATGTTAATAGGCACACCCATTAATAAAGTAGCCGAAAAACTAGAATTTGAAATTAAACCTGTTATTGCGAAAAGAGTAAAAGACTATGAAACTGTTTATAATATTTTCTATGATGCTTTCAATGACTTTTTACTTCATAATACCAATATTCATGTTTCAGGAAGAGTTAATTTACTTAAAGAACCGGAATATGATAATACTACAAGTATTAAAAGAATAGCTTCAAAATTAGAAGATGAAGCTTTTAAAGAAATGGTAAACGATACTCCTGGTAGTGATGATTTACAAATTTATATTGGTAAAGACAGTAAATTTGATGATGATGTCACAGTTATTAAGAAAAAATACAAATCTAAAGGAGAAGAAGGAACCATTGCTATCATTGGTCCAAAAAGAATGGAATACGAAAGAGTAGTATCATTACTTAATTATATGGTTGATAGAATTGAGGGAAAAGATGAATAACGAAGAAGTAAAAGAAGTAAAAGAAGAAATTAAAGAAACGAAGAAAAAAGAGCATAAAAAAGAAAATAAAGAATTAATAAAATTACAAGAAGAAAAGATGCTCTTAAATGATAAACTTTTACGTATTAGTGCGGAAATGCAAAATATGAAAAAAAGATTTGAAGAAGAACTTTCAAAAAGTTATAAATATGGTGGGGAAGATGTTATTGTTAGTATCTTACCAATTATTGATAATTTTGAAAGGGCTATTAAATTAGATGATAGTGACCTTACTGATGAACTATCAAAGTTCTTAGAGGGATTTAAAATGATTTATGGCAATTTAGTTAGCATTTTAAATAACTTGGATGTTAAAGAAATAGATTGTTATAAAAAAGAATTTGACCCTAATTGCATGGAAGCGGTTCTAACGAGTCATGAAGAAGGAATTGAACCGGGTATAGTAATAGATATCATGCAAAAAGGGTACACATATAAAGATAAAGTTATTAGAGTCGCTATGGTTAAAGTTAGCGAATAATATTTATAAGAATACTCTTAAATTTAATAAAAAGAAAGGAATGATTAATAATGAGTAAAATTATAGGTATCGATTTAGGTACAACTAATAGTTGTGTAGCTGTATTAGAAGGTGGCGAACCAAAAGTTATTCCTAATAGTGAAGGAAATAGAACGACTCCTTCTGTTGTCGCTTTTAAAGGTGATGAAGAATTAGTTGGTGAAACTGCCAAAAGACAAGCTGTAACTAATGTTAAAAATACAATTTCATCAATTAAGAGAAAAATGGGAACTAGTGAGAAAGTAGAAGCTAATGGTAAGAAGTATACACCAGAAGAAATTAGTGCGAAAATTTTAGGTAAATTAAAAAGTGATGCCGAAAGTTATTTAGGCGAAAAAGTAACAAAAGCGGTTATAACTGTACCTGCATACTTTAATGATGCGGAAAGACAAGCCACTAAAAATGCTGGTAAAATTGCCGGATTAGAAGTAGAAAGAATTATCAATGAACCAACAGCGGCAGCCCTTGCTTATGGTCTTGATAAACAAGATAAATTACAAACTATTTTAGTCTATGACTTAGGTGGTGGTACATTCGATGTATCTATTCTTGAACTAGGTGATGGTGTATTTGAAGTTAAATCTACAAGTGGTAATAATCGTCTTGGTGGTGATGACTTTGATGCTAGAATTAGTGATTATTTAGTAAGCGAATTTAAGAGGGAACATGGTGTTGATTTATCTAAAGATAAAATGGCCATGCAAAGAATTAAAGATGCTGCTGAAAAAGCCAAAAAAGATTTATCTGGTATGACAACGGCCCAAATAAGTCTTCCATTTGTCGCTCAAAGTGACGAAGGACCTTTACATTTAGAAATGTCTTTAACCAAAGCTAAATTTGAAGACTTATGTCGTGATTTATTTGATTCAACACTTGAACCAGTAAGAAAAGCTTTAAAAGATGCGAAACTTACATCTAAAGATATTGATAAAGTTATTTTAGTTGGTGGTTCAACGCGTATTCCTTATATTCAAGAATTAGTTAAGAAAGAATTAGGTCAAGAACCAAATAAAAGTGTTAACCCAGATGAAGTTGTTGCTATGGGAGCAGCCATTCAAGGTGGTGTTTTAACTGGTGAAGTTGATGACATTGTTTTACTTGATGTAACTCCACTTTCTCTTGGTATTGAAACTTTAGGTAATGTCATGACTGTTTTAATTCCAAGAAATACAACAATTCCAACAAGTAAGAGTCAAGTATTTAGTACGGCTGCCGATAATCAACCCGCTGTTGATATTCATGTCTTACAAGGTGAAAGACCAATGGCTTATGACAATAAAACCCTTGGAAACTTCCAACTTACCAATATTCCTCCTGCTAAAAGAGGTATTCCACAAATCGAAGTTACTTTTGATATCGATGCTAATGGTATCGTTAATGTTAAAGCTAAAGATTTAGGAACTGGTAAAGAACAATCTATTACAATTACTTCAAGTACTAACTTAAGTGATGAAGAAATTGATAAAATGATGAAAGAAGCTGAAGCTAACAAAGAAGCCGATGAAAAGAGAAAAGAAGAAGCGGAAGTAAGAAACAATGCGGATTCAATGATTTTCCAAACTGAAAAAGCTTTAGAAGATTTAGGCGATAAAATAGAAGCTTCTGATAAAGAAAAAGCCGAAGAACTAGTTAAAGACTTAAAGAAAGAACTAGAAGGAAGCGACATTGATAAGATTAAAGAAAAGACTGAAGAATTATCTAAAACCGCAATGGATTTAGCGGCTAAAGTATATCAAAGTGCTGCTCAAACCCAAAATTCGGAAGCTAGTAGTGAATCTGAAAGTTCTAAGAGTAGTAAAAAAGATGATGTCGAAGAAGCAACATTTGAAGAAAAATAAAAATGATTGTTAGGTTCTAAGTTTCTTAGAGCCTAACTTTTAAGTTATAGGAAGGGTAAGTCTATGGGAAAGAAAAGAAGTGATTTTGCCGGTATTTACAAATGGAATACCAAAGATTTATTTAAAAGTGATGAAGAAGCTTTAAAAGAAATCGAGGCTTTAGATAAAGAAGTAGAGAAATTTGCGAAATTTGAAGGACATATATTAGATAGTGCTGCAAATTTATATGAACTTTTAACTTTTGATACTAATTTAGATAAAAGATTAGAAAGAGTATTCATTTATGGTCATTTAAATAATGATGCTGATACTAAAGATACTAATTATCAAATGCTTTTTGGAAAAGTACGGAATATATATGGAAAGTATTTAGAAAAAACCGCATATATAATTCCAGAACTTTTAGAAAGTGATTATAAGAATGTTGAAGAATATATAAAAGAAGAACCGAAATTACAAGAATTTACGCGAATGCTTAAACATATCTATCGGGAAAAAGAACATGTTTTAAGTAAAGAAGTTGAAAATGCTTTAGCGATATTTTCGAAAAGTTTTTCGGCTCCTGATGAAATAATGCAAACCTTAAGTGATAGTGATTTTACTTTTGAAGACATTTTAGTTAATGGGGAAAAAGTAGAACTGACGGAAAGTAACTATTCTACTTATATTAAACATCCTAATCAAGAGGTTCGAAAACAAGCCTTTGCTTCTTTATATAAAACTTATGGTCAATTTAAAAATACCATTGGCGTAATTTTAAAAAATGAAGTTGAAAAGAATGCTGCCAGTGCGAAATTAAGAAAGTTTAAAAGTAGTTTGGAATCATCTCTTTTTGCTAATGAAATAGAGCCTAAAGTATATTTTAATTTAATTGAAGGGGTTCATAAACATTTACCATCATTATACAAATATTGGGAAATAAAGAAAAAAGAATTAAAATTAGATGAATTACATATATATGATACTTATACCGATATTGAAACTAAAGAAGATAAAAAATATTCTTTTGAAGAAGCTAAAGAGTTAGTATTAAAAATATGTGAACCTTTAGGAAAAGAATATCAAGAAATACTTACGAAATCTTTTACTGAAGGTTGGATTGATTCTTGTAATAATGAAGGTAAAAGAGGAGGAGCTTATTGTACAGCTTGTTATATGACGCATCCTTATGTTTTATTAAGTTATGAAGGAACCTTAGGAGATATTTCAACATTAGCGCATGAACTAGGACATGCGATGCATTATTACTATGCTATTAATGCTCAAAGTTATCAAGATTATGGTTATAGCATTTTTGTGGCTGAAGTAGCTAGTCAAGTAAATGAAATATTATTAAGTCTTTACTTAATTGAACATAGTCAAAATAACCAAGAAAAGAAGAAATTAATTGATGATTTATTATTAAAATATAAATCATCAGTTTATAGGCAAACCATGTTTGCAGAATTTGAATTATTTATTCATGATTATACCGAAAAAGGTAATGTTTTAACTTATGAAAATATGAGTGCTAAATATTATGAATTAAATAAATTATATTATGGTGATAAAGTTATAGTGGATGATGATATAAGATATGAATGGGAAAGAATTCCGCATTTCTATATGAATTTTTATGTATATCAATATGCTACTTCTTTTACGGCAGCCGTTATTTTAGCTAAAAAGATTTATGAAGGTGAAGATACCTTAAATAAGTATTTAGAATTTTTAAAATTAGGTTGTACAAAAGACCCAATAGCTTCCTTAAAAGTAGCTGGTCTTGATATGACAAGTAGTAAAGTTATGGATGAAGCTATATCTTTTATGGATGAGCTTTTAAAGATGTATGAAGAATTGCAAGGAAGTGAAAAAGGTGAATAAAAAAGATTATTATGAAATATTAGGAGTTTCTAAAAATGCGACGGATGAAGAAATAAAAAGAGCATTTAGAGTATTAGCTAAAAAATATCATCCTGATGTTAATAAAGAACCGGGAGCGGCCGAAAAATTTAAAGAAATTGGGGAAGCTTATCAAGTTTTATCTGATAAAAGCAAAAGAAGTCAATACGACCAATTTGGTCATGCGGCTTTTGAAAATGGTGGAGCTTCTAACTTCGATATGGGTGATATCAATTTAGATGATATTTTATCTAGTATTTTTGGTGATAGCTTTGGTAGTTTTTCTTCCTTCTCCGATTTTGGAGGCTTTGGAAGAGGAAGAAGAGGCTCTAATAAAGCAAGAAGAGGCGAAGATTTACTAATGCGCATTCGTCTTACTTTTGAAGAAGCTGTTAATGGTTGTAAAAAAGATATTAAAGTTAATGTTACCGAAACTTGTGATAAATGTCATGGAGAAGGCGGATTTAATCCAACTACTTGTGCAACTTGTAACGGAAGAGGAGTTGTTCTTTCGGAGCAAAGAAGTTTATTTGGTATAATTCAAACTCAAAAGACTTGTCCTGATTGTGGAGGTGCCGGTAAAGTTTATCGTGATATTTGTGATAATTGTCATGGTAAAGGAAAAATAGCCAAAAATAAAGTTTTAACAGTTACGATTCCCGCTGGAGTAGATAATGGTTCCCAACTTCGTTTAAGTGGTAAAGGCGAAGCAGGAGTTAATGGGGGTCCTAATGGTGATATATATTTAGAATTTCAAGTGGCCGAACATAAATATTTCGAAAGAAATGATAATGATATTTACTTAGAAGTGCCCGTTACCATTACCGATGCTATCTTAGGTTGTAAAAAAGAAATTCCTACTTTAGATGGTAATGGTTATATTGAAATAAAACCCGGAACCCAAAATTATAC
>CANQXB010000043.1 GCA_947627805.1 uncultured Bacilli bacterium | reverse complement strand
CAAATTGTACTTTATATTTTAGTTGCAGGGCGTGTGTGTTGCAGACCCACGCCTTAGCCACTTGGCTACGGCTCCATAACTCAATGACATTTATTATTCTACCTTAATTTCTAATAGATGTCAATTAATCATAGTTTAATTATAATTAATTTTATGTAAGTTAGTCTTTAATATGATATCTTGATTAATATTAAAAAGATAAGTATAATCAATTAAAGAGGTATTTATGAAAATATATGTAGTTAGACATGGGGAAACAGATTGGAATAAAGAGGGAAGAAGACAAGGATCAAGAGATATTCCTTTAAATGAAAAAGGAATTGAACAAGCTTATATATTAAAAGAAAAGTTAAAAGATATGAAATTTGATTTGTGTATATCATCTCCTTTACAAAGAGCTTATCAAACCGCTCAAATTATTTATGGCAAAGATAACATTATAACAAATGATTTATTAAAAGAAAGATATTTAGGAGAATATGAAGGAACGACGATAGGAGACATGGCTTTTGATTTTTACTACTATATGAATTATAAAATAAATGCTAGTGATAAAGGAATTGAACCTTTTCAAGATTTACTGCAAAGATGCAAAATATTTTTAGATGATTTAAAAAAGAATTATCAAAATTATCAAAATATTTTAATAGTTACGCATGGTTTTTGTGGTAAATGTTTATATTATAATTTAGTAGGTTATAATGAAGATACTGATTTTAGTGGTTTTAAGTTAGAAAACTGTGAATATTTTGAATATGAAATAAAATAAGGACTATTTAGTGAATAATCCTTATTTTTTATATAATAGGAAAGTCATGCAAAGAAACTCAAAATTTGACATTAATGGACTTGTAAAAAGAAAATAATAAGTTATAATCTTAGTTAAGGAGGGACTATAATAATGGACATAATAATAGATACTGATAATCAAAGATTTAACTATCGGGTGGGAATTGTTTTAATTTTAAATAATTATATTTTGATGCAAAAAAGTCCCGAAGTTTCGCATTATACTTTACCTGGTGGTAGATGTCAGTTAGGAGAAACTTCAATCGAGGCTGGTATAAGGGAATTTTATGAAGAAACGGGTTTAGAAATCGAACATCTAAAAAGTTTAGGAATGATAGAAAATTTTTTTAAATCAAGTTATAATTTAAAAAATTATCATGAAATATTAATTGTTCATGAATATAAGTTTAAAAATAAAAATTTAAATACTTTACCTCATATAGATAATATTGAAGGAAAAGATTTAAAATATGTATGGCTAAATATTCCAAAATTATCTAAAAATAAAATTGAACCAAATATTATAATAAATATTTTAAATAATAAAGAATTTAATCATTATTTAGTAAAAAATTAATAAATGCAACTTAAGTTTTACAAAAAGATACCTAAAGTTGGTGGTTGCTAAAAGCATTTTATACTAAAATTGGGGTGAGGTGAGGAAAATGAGTTTTGGTGAAAAACTGGCTAGTTTAAGAAAAGAACATAATTTAAGTCAAGAAGAACTAGCAAACAAATTGAATGTTTCAAGACAAGCGGTATCAAAATGGGAAAGTAATAATGCTTACCCTGAAACGGAAAAAATAGTAGCTATCTGTAAATTGTTTAATTCCAGTATGGATGAATTAATTGGTTTAAAAGAAGGTGGGATTAAAAAAGAAAATAAGTTTAAGAAAACCTTAAATAGTATTTTAGATAATTTTCTTAAAGGAATAAAAATGTTTTCTTTAATGACTTTTAAACAAAAGATAAAATGTTTAATGGAAATTTTCTTTTATAGTATTTGTTTAATTTTCTTATATTTTTTTATTAAGATAATATTGGTATTTATCTTAGATGATTTATTTTCATTTATGCCTTATGATATATTAGAGCCTTTAGTTAAGATATTTAAAGGTTGTTTTACTTTTTTATATTTAATATTATCTATTTATTTAATCATTAGAATATATAAGATAAGATATTTAGATTATTTTGAGAATATTAAAGAAGATACTCCTATGGAAGTAAATAATAAAGATAAGAAAATAGATATTAGAGAAGAAAAAATTATTATTAGAGATTCGGCCGTTAATCCCTTTTTGTGGCTTAAAAAGATTGTTATTTTTTTCAGTAAAATATTTGTTGCTTTTTTAAGTATTCCTATTTGTATTGGTTTTGTTTTATTAATTACAATGGCTATCTTTATTCTTTATTACATAAAAAATGGTTTAGTTTTATTTTATGTTCTATTAGGTATAATAAGTCTTATGATTGTTACTTATTTAATTATAGAAATTATTTTTAGATTTATCTTTAATATGAAACATAATGCTAAAAGATATTTAATTACTTTTACAACAGGTATAGTTTTAGGAGGAATAAGTGCGGGTTTATTCCTAGGAGAAGTATCTCAATATAAAGTAACAAATGTTACCAGATTAGAAGAATTAGATAAAGAAATAACTATTCCAATGCAAGATAACCTTGTTATTAATCATTTAGAACATTCTACGATTATTTATGAAGATCGAGAAGATATTGAAATAGAATACTATGTTTTTAATAAAGATATAATTAATATTTACCCATCTTCTTATAGTGATTTTGGTTATTTTGACCATGAAAGAAGTTTCCATGTTTTAAATTATGGAATAGAGCATGAAGATTTAAGTGTAAGTTCTTTAATAAATGCTACATTAGAGATGATTCATAATAAAGAGATATATGTTTACCCTGAAAGTGTCAGAATAGTTATTCATTTAAGTAAAGATAATTATAATAAAATAAAAGAAAATAAGAAAATATTAGAAAAATGGTCTTAAAAAGGACCTTTTTTCTTGTATTTTTCACATTACTTTAATATAATTAAATAGATTTATAAAGGAGGGCTATTATGTTAGAAATTAAAAACATTAAAAAAGAATATAATACCGGCGGTTTTCGCCAAAAAGCTTTAGATGATGTTAGTGTTAATTTCCGTAAATGTGAATTTGCAAGTATTCTTGGTCCTTCTGGGAGTGGAAAAACAACTTTTTTAAATATAATTGGGGGATTGGACCATTATGATGATGGTGATTTAATTATAAATGAAGTAAGTACTAAAAAGTTTAAAGATGCTGACTGGGACAGTTATCGAAATCATCGTATTGGTTTTGTTTTTCAAAGTTATAATTTAATTGGGCATCAAACTATTTTAGCTAATGTTCGTTTAGCTTTAACTTTATCAGGTATTTCTAAAAAAGAAGCTTTAGAAAGAGCCAAAAAGGCTTTAATAGATGTAGGTCTTGAAGAACATATTTATAAAAAACCTAATCAACTTTCAGGGGGTCAAATGCAAAGAGTAGCTATTGCGAGGGCTTTAGTTAATGATCCCGAAATTATTTTAGCGGATGAACCTACGGGAGCTTTAGATAGTGAAACTAGTTTACAAATTATGGAAGTATTAAAAAATATTTCCCAAACTAAATTAGTTATTATGGTTACCCATAATCCAGACTTAGCTAAAGAGTATTCAACCCGCATTATTAATTTAAAAGATGGTCAAATTATTTCAGATTCTAATCCTTATGATGGCAGTGTTAATACTTTAGAAGATAAAGATGCTAGTCTCAAAAAAAGAAATAAAACAAAAATGAAATTTTTAACAGCTTTAAGTTTATCTTTTAATAATTTAATGACTAAAAAAGCTCGAACTTTATTGGTAGCTTTAGCGGGTTCCATAGGAATTATTGGCATTGCTTTAATTATGTCCGTATCAACAGGTTTTCAAAATTATGTGGATTCTATTCAAGAGGAAACTATGACTTCTTACCCTTTAACAATTATGCAAGAAACTGGCGATTTAACAAGTGCTCTTTTATCTTTTCAATCCTCTAATGATGATAATATTGATGGTGATAAAGTAGTTGAAAAACAAAATATCTCTAATATGCTTACCAGTATTAGCACTAATGATTTAAAAAGTTTTAAAAGTTATTTAGAAAGTAATTATAATAAAGTAGATAAAGATATTGCTAATTTACAATATGTTTATGGAATTAGTCCTAATATTTATACTATTGATAGTACAAAAGAAATTGTTAAAGTAAATCCTAGTAGTTTATTTACTTCCATTATGGGATCTAATGGCCTTATGAGTACAATGTCATCATATTCTTCTGTTTATTCCGAAATGGTTGATAATACGCAAGAAATAGAGGAACAATATGATTTATTAAAGGGAAGATACCCCCAAAATTATGATGAAGTTATTATTGTTTTAACAGAAAAAAATGAAATTTCGGATTTATTAATTTATTCTTTAGGATTAAGAGATAATAATGAACTTACAGAAATGGTCAATAATATTATAAGTGGTAAAACTAATACTATTAAAAATGAACCAATGACTTTAACTTATGATGATTTAATGCAAGTTGATTTAAGAGTAGTTATGCCATCTGACCTTTATAAATATAATAATGAATATAATATTTATGAAGATATGAGTGAAAATAAAGAGGCTTTAAAAAATATTTATGATAAAGCTTTAAAATTAAAAATTGTGGGAATTGTGGCTCCCAAAGAAGGTAGTATGAATACGATGGCTTTAAATCCTGGAGTTAATTATACTTCTTCTTTAACGAAACATTTAATTGAATATGCTAAGAATCAAGATATTGTTAAAAAACAAATTGCTAAAGAAGATATTGATGTTTTTTCAGGAAAATCTTTTGCTGATAAAAATAAAAAGATTAATTTTGAATTTAGTGATTTATTAGAAATTGATAAAAAGAAATTAGAAAGTGCTTTTAATATCAATATTGATACAAGTGAAATGGAAAAAGAAACCGCTAATTATATGCAAGAAATAACGAGCTCTATTACTACTGATACATCTAAAGCTACTAATTTATTTAAAGAAAATTTAGAAATATTTTCAAGAGATATTTTTCCTGAGGTAAGTACGGAAATAGCTTCTAATGATATTGATAAGATAGTTGATAATTATTTAAATAGGAATAGTGTTTTAGAAAAACTTAAGAATATGGAAAGTACTTATATTATACCGGTTGATACTCTTAAAACAGCTTATTCAGGTTTATTAAAAGCTTTACTAGAGGCTTATATAAGTGGTTATACGGAATTTATGAAGTTTAGTAATCCAGCATATAGTCCGGATGTTTATAATCCTAAAGCAATGCTCGTTAATGAATTAAAAGAAACTGTTATTAAATCTTATTTAGAAAGTGCAGCCATTATTGGGACATGTGAAAAAATGGGCAGTGCGATGACGGAAGCTAAAATGCAAAAAGATATTTTAACGAAAGTTGGAGAACTTACTTCGATGTTTACCAGTAGTATTGCTAGTTCGTTTAATGTTGATGAAAATAGTATTGCTTCTGCTTTTAGATTAAAATATACTCAAGAAGAACTTACAAGAATTGTAAGTGCTATGATGAGTCCTAATGAAGCTAGTGCTAATTCTAATTTATTATCTTTAGGTTATCAAGATATTGATGAACCAACAGCGATGTCTTTCTATTTTAAAGATTTTGATGGTAAAGAAGATTTCTTAAATTTCTTAGATAATTATAATTCCCAAATGGAAGAAGAAAAGAAAATTAATTATACAGATATGACAGGAATATTAATGGACTCTGTTAAGACTATTGTTAATGCAGTTAGTTATGTGTTAATTGCTTTTGTCTCTATTTCTTTAGTTGTATCAAGTATTATGATTGGGGTAATTACGTATATTTCTGTTTATGAGAGAACTAAAGAAATTGGTATTTTAAGAGCCATTGGAGCCTCTAAAAGAAATGTCTCATCCATCTTTAATGCGGAAACATTTATTATTGGTTTATTATCTGGTTTACTTGGTATCGGTATTTCTTATTCTTTAATTCCAATTATAAATAGTATTCTTCATCACTTTACAGGAAATATTCCGCTTTCCGCATCTTTAGCTATTGAAAGAGCCATCATTCTTGTCATATTAAGTATTATCTTAACTTTAATTGGTGGTTTAATTCCAGCAAGAGCGGCTTCCAAGAAAGACCCAGTTGAAGCTTTAAGAACCGAATAATAAAAATTCAAAAGTTTTTGTATTAGAGTACAAAAAAGTGGTAAAAAAGTAAAGTTTTTGTATTGATGTACAAAAACTTTACTTTTATAATTAATTATTGTATAATATGTTTAGGAAGGGGTTATTTAAATGATAGAAAGAAATGATTATTTAGATATCTTAAAAAGGTTTAAAGATAAAGAAATTATAAAAGTAATAACAGGTATTAGAAGATGTGGTAAATCTACTTTGTTAGAATTATATAAGGAATACTTATTAGAAATTGGAGTAAAAGAAGAACAAATCATAAGTATTAATTTAGAAGATTTAAAATATAATTTTTTAACTGACTATATGTCTTTATATAATTTTATAAATGATAATTTAAAAAATAATAAGAAAAATTATGTTTTTATAGATGAAGTTCAAAAAATAAATGAATTTCAAAAGGCAGTAGATAGTTTATATATAAATAAAAATGTTGATTTATATATAACTGGTTCTAATGCTAATTTATTATCAAGTGAACTTGCTACTCTTCTATCGGGAAGATATATTGAAGTAAAAATGTTACCTTTATCATTTAAAGAATATAAAAATGTTTATAAAGATTTAAGTAATGAGGAGTTATATAAAAAATATATTTCTTTTGGTTCACTTCCTTTTACAACTTCTTTAGAAACTGAAGATGATGTAAATATATATTTAAGTAGTTTATATAATGATATTATCATAAAAGATGTTATGACAAGAAAAAAGATAACGGATGAAACAATGCTTCGAAGTGTGGCTAATTTTGCTATGGATAATATAGGTAACTTAGTATCGATAAATAATATTGCTAGTACACTTGCAAATGATGGTAGAGATATTAATGTTCGAACTATTGAAAGGTATTTAGAGGGATTTACAGAAAGTTATTTTCTTTATAAGGCAAATAGATATGATATAAAGGGAAAACAATATTTAAAGACAGGAGAAAAATATTATGTGTCTGATTTGGGATTAAGATACTTTATTTTAGGACGTAAAGTAGGGGATTATGGTCGTGTTTTAGAAAATGTTGTTTATCTAGAACTTTTAAGAAGAGGTTATGATGTTTATATAGGTAAATTTGAGGATTATGAAGTTGACTTTGTAGCGCTTAATAAAGATGGTAGAATGTATGTACAAGTTACCGATACTTTAAAAGGTAGAGATGAATTTGATAATACAGTGTTTGATAGAGAAATTAGAACCTTAAAAAAGTTATCTGACAATTATGAAAAAATAATATTAACATCTGATACAATACCTTTAACCAATGATGAAGGTATTAAAATTCAAAATGTATATGACTGGTTATTAGAAAAATAAAAAAGGATTGGAATATTTACCAATTCTTTTTGCTATCTATGGGGTTTTCTTTCATCTGTCATATATAATAAGTAATCTACTGATACATTATAATATTTAGCTAATATTTTTAAAATTTTAATTGGAATATCACAATAACCAGTTTCATATGTTGAAT
>CANQXB010000042.1 GCA_947627805.1 uncultured Bacilli bacterium | reverse complement strand
GCTAAACAGTTTCTAAAAGTTTCTTTTCCGTTAATTTATTATCTAAAATACTATATAAATAAACATAAATATCTTTTTTAAATAAAGTTTTAAGATAATCATAATAAACCTTTAATTGTTTAAGATAAGCTTCATCATCAATATTTTTTAGCTTATAATCAACCAAAGTTATTTTATCATCTTCCACTAATAAAAGGTCCATAATTCCTTCATAGAAAACATTATCTTTGGTATAAGCAAATTCATATTCTTTATAGATTTTAGTTTTATTAGTTATATTTAAATTTTCTTTTAAATATTTAATATTTTCATAATATTTATTATCTTTAGAAACATTTCTAAAATCAAGCATTTCTAAGGCTTTATGATATTCTTCTCCTATTTGCATTTTTTCTATTTCTTCTAAGCTTCTAATTCCTTCCTCTTTTTTAGAAGCTCTATCTTTATTTTTTACTTTATTTGCAACTTGAATTTCTTTATAAGTAATTATTTCTGAACTTTTTAGTTTATCTAAAGATTTATTTTTATCAAATAAATAGTTCTTAGTTAAAGCTAGCTCTTCTAAATTAATATGATGATAATAAGTTTTTAAATTTAAAGAAATCGAATTTAAAATACTTAAGAAAGAATTATACTTTTTCCTAATATTATAATCAACTACCCCTTTAGAATAATTTTCCGCATTTAAAGGAACAACAATAATCATCTTTTCTTTAGCTCTTGTTAAAGCCACATACAAAAGTCTTATTTTTTCCGAAATATTTTCTAATAAATATTTATTTTTAAATAAAGGGTAAAGAATTGTACTATCAAGTCCTTCTTTATAAAAAGGAATAATTAAACCATAGTCTTTATCAAAGATAAACCGTTCTTTAACATCAGCAATATTAAAGTTTTTGGCAAAACCACTAAAATAACAAATACTAAACTCTAAACCTTTTGATTTATGGATATTCATTATTTTAACGGCATTTTCGCTACTTTTACTACCCTTAAATTTAATTTCATATTTAGTATCTAAAATATCTTTTAAAAAGGTTTTAAAATTAAGCGGAGTATAACCCATATTACTTAAATTTTTAGCCATATCTAAAATATTATTAATTCTTTTAATATGTTCCTTAGCATTTCCAATATGAATGATATTTTCATAAATAGCAAATTCAGTTATTAATAATTTAATTAGCTCATAACAAGTTATATTATTTTGCTTACTTATTTCTTTTATTTTAGTATATAAATCTGTTTCTAAAAAACTATCATGATGCCATATTTCAAAAAGATAATCATCAGAATAATCACATAAGAAACTCCGGCCAATACTCATAAAAGAATATTTAAATTCAGCATCTAAATTATTATCTTTTACTTTTAAAACTAAATTAAGTAAATTATAAATAATATTTAAATCAATTTCTTTAGTTAATACTTCATCTTCATATATTTCTAAAGGAATATTTAAATATTCAAATATTTTTTTATATAAAGGAAAATCGGTACCACGATCCATAATAATACAAAAATCTTGATATTCAGCTTTTCTTAACCTATTAGTTTCTTTATCAATAACTTCATAATTACTATTAATTTTATCTAAGATATCTTTTCCAATATAAAAAGCTTCGATTTCATTATTCTTAAATTCCCTATCTTCTTCATAACTTCTTATTTCTAAATTATTATCTTCTTTTTGGAATTCTTCATATAAAGCATTCCCAAAATTCATTTGATGCGCATCATGATAATTAGCACCCCCTATATCATCATCCATAATAAGAGAAAATATTGCATTGATACCTTCAATTACTTCTTTTCGGGAGCGAAAGTTTTGTAATAAATCAATTTTTAAACCACCCAAATTTTCTTTATAAGCATCATACTTTTCTTTAAAAATTTGCGGATTAGCATTTCTAAAACCATAGATTGATTGTTTAATGTCTCCAACCATATAAACATTATTATTTTCAATCAGTTTAATAAATTCTTCTTGTAAATCATTAGTATCTTGATATTCATCAACACATATTTCCTTAAAACTATTTTTAACTTCTTCTAAAACTAACGGATTATTTTTAAGCAAATTAATAGCCATTTTAGAAATATCAATAAATTCATATAAATCATTTTCTTTTTTATAATTATCTAATTTATTTTTAAATTCTTTAATAATTTTAATTATGACTTTTAAAGAATCTTTAGTACTTTCTAAAGTAGTATATATTTCTTTGGTATCCTTAAATCTTAATTCTTTTTTAATTCCTTTAATTAAAGTATCAATATTATCTTTATATATTTTAATATCTTCACTACTATGAGGTCTTCTAGGTAAAGTTAGATTAACATTTTCTTTTATTTCCTCATAAGTTTGAGATTTTAATAATTTTTCTAAAGACATACTTAACTCTTCATAATAAGAAGCATAATCACTACTTTCAATATAATATAAATTCGTTTCGATTTCTTCAAGATTTCTTTTTAAAATATCTAAATATTCTTTTAAATAAACCTCTTCTTTTTCTTTAGTTAAATAATTTTCCAAATAATTATCTAAAAAACTATCTAAATCACTTACTAAAGATAATTTTTCATAAATATTAAGTAAAGTCTTCTTAATTTCTTTATCATTTTTAATAGTATAGATATCTAAAAATTTTAAAAATTCTTGATCTTCAATTGTATATAACTCTGTAAATACTTCTTCCATAAAACGATTTTTTAAAACATTTATAATACTACCTTCAATTATTTGTAAATTAGGAGAGACATTTAATATATCATTATATTTTTTAACTAAAGATAAAGTATAAGAATCAAAAGTTGTTATATAAGCGCTCTCTAAATAATCTAAATTATCTTGTAATTCTGGGTATTTACTAATTTTTTTACGAATTCTTTCTTTCATTTCTAAAGCCGCAGCATTAGTAAACGTTAATATTAAAAGTTCATTTATTTTGATCTTATTTTTTAACTTTTCAATAACTCTTTCCGTTAAGACCGCTGTTTTACCAGAGCCCGCTCCGGCCGAAACAATAATATTTTGCCCCGTTTTAAAAATAGCATCTTTTTGTTCTTTCGTAAAATTCATTTTAATCACCTCCTAAAAAGGTTAAATCTTTAATATCTTCTAAAATGACATCATCACTTTCATCTTTATAACAAATATCTTTAAAAGGACAATACAAACAGCCGATATCTTTTTCATAGCCAATTTTCTTAGGATTTATTGGAAAATCACCCGCTATAATACTTTTAATACTTTTATCAATTATCTTTTCCGTTAAAGAAATTAACTTTTCAATTTCTTTATTATTTAGCACTTTACTAGTTTGAGCAAAATTACCATCATTTTTTAATTTTAAACCTTTAATAATCGCACTATTACTTAAAGAAGAATCTAAATATTTTAAAATACTTAAATTGCTATTAGAATAACCCCTTAATTTTAAACTATTCTTTCTTTCTGTAACATAATCATCACTTCTTTTAAGCTCTTTATCTAAAATATGTTGTAAATAAAAACCAGCATAAAGAGGATTTTTAAATAAACCGGATTTACTAACTAAATAAAGATAAATAGGAAGTTGAAGCGATAATCCATAAGGAACATAGTTTAAATTAATATCAACTAGGCCTGTTTTATAATCGGTAATGGCCACGAGCGTTTTCGAAGGTTCCTCTTTATAGAGAATCTTATCGACAAATCCGACAAATTTAACAGGAATATCTTCTTCTTTTTTAATAACAATATACTTCTCATGATATTCTTTATCTAAACTAATATATTTCTTTTCTTCTTTTAAGTAATCTAAAACAAACTTTAAATCACCTTCTAATTTATTTAAATAAAACTTCTCTTTACTAGTGGGAATCTTTTCTTTTAATCTTAAATAATTATTAATTTCTTCTTTAACATCACTATTATTATTTAAACATTTTTCTAAGACATCATGAAATAAAGAGCCAATAAAAGTCTCAAAAGTTTCCGAAAAAGGGTTTAATTTTAAAATATTATCTAAATAATATCGAAAGGCACACTTATTATAATTATCTAAAGAAGAATAAGATAAAGTTAATCCTGATTTTAAATGCTCTTTTAAATGGTTATTTAAAATTCCTTTAAATTTATGATTGTAAGTTTTATAATCTAAATCTTTAATATTATTTTGGTATATTTTTAATTCTTCCGAAATTGTTCCATATTTGGCATAATTATCTAATAAAGTTGTATATTTTAATTTATCATGCAAGTAAGAATAATGAATATTTTCTCTTTTAGGATGCATAACTTTTAAATTTAATAAAGAAACTAAACTAGAAGGGTAATAAATATTTAAAGAATCATTTAATTTATAAGTTATCACTAAATTATTAATCATTTTAATTTTTTCCATAACTTGGTCTTTTAAAATTTTATTATATTCATAAGTTTTATATAAAGAAACTTCTTCTTTTAAATTATCGGTTATATAATCTTCATCTTTCTTATATGAAGGTATACTTGAAGCATTAAAATTCATTAAAAAGACATGCTCATCAGAAGAAACATAATCATCTATTTTAATTAAAGAAACATAATTAGCTAAATCAAAAGAAGAAAGAGAGGCTTTTTTTAAATCTTCTTTAATTAAAGAAATTAAATTAGCATCTTTTGGAACATTTAAATATTTTTCGCCAATCCTAATAATTTCTCTTCCTATTTCTTCATCTTCCTCATTAATTAAATTAAGAGCATCTTTTAAAGAATTATCTTGTAAATATCTTAAAAATTGGGAAGTAATTTCTAATCCTAATAAATTAACGAGAGAAGGTATTTTGACAGGAATATTATATATTTTAAAAATTCTTTCTAATTCTTCATAATAGTTTTCCGAAACATTCATTAATTTAATTTTATTTAAAGGTATTCCTTTAGATATTAAGTTTCCAATACTTTCAGCAACATATTCTATTTCTTCTTCTATACTAGAAAATTCATAAACTGTTTTTATATTTTTCAAAGAATTAAATTTAAAATAAAAAGTCTTATATTGATTAAATATTTCTTGTTCCCATTTTTCTAAAACTAAATAGCCTAACACTAATATTTTTTTATTTTTTAAATAATCATGAAAATAAACATTAGTCTTAAGAAGACCTTCTCTATTTAATTCATCTTTAATATTTTTTAAAAATTTTAATTTATCTTTCTTATATTCTTTGTCCTCAATAAAATATAAATTTTCTAAATACATTTGAGCAATACTTACTTTAACTTGATATTTTTGAACAAGATAACTTAAAGCTCTTTTATCATAAGTAAAAAAGTATTCTTGAAAGAATTTTTCTTTACTCATTATTTTGGCATTTAAAAGAAGATGGTTATTGGTAGCATATTCTAAAATAGCCATTTTATAACTATTTTCACAGATAATTAAATCATAATTCAAAATATCATCCATCTTTTTATTCTCCTTTATAATTATCTATTAAAGCTAGTAATTCTTCTTTGGTTTGACATTGACAAATAGCTAATTTTAAATTTTTAGTATTAGGTAAACCTTTTAAATAATACATAAGTAAAGTTCTTAAATTTAAAATGCCAATAACTTCCCCTTTTTCTTTAATTAAGGCCGCAATATTTTCTTTCATCATCGCTTTCTTTTCTTCTAAACTTACCTCTTTAGGAGAAAGTCCTTTATCAATATAATCGATGCAATCACGAAAAATCCAAGGGTTACCTAAAGCTCCTCTTCCTATCATTACCGCCGTGCATCCACAATAATCTAACATATTTTTAGCTTTATAACAATCCGTAATATCACCATTACCAATAACTGGAATATGCACACTTTCCACTACTTTTTTTATTTCATCTAAATGAGCATGCCCACTGTAACCTTCACTTCTTGTTCGACCATGGACAAAAATAGCTTTGGCTCCCGCTTCTTCACATATTTTAGCAATTAAAGGGGCATTTATATGCTCATTATCCCAGCCTAAACGAATTTTGACAGTTACAGGTACCGATACCGAAGATGCCACAGATTCAACTATTTTTCTTACTCTTTCAGGATCTTTCAATAAAGCACTTCCAGCCTTATTTTTAATAGCTACTTTAGGAACAGGACACCCCATATTAATATCAATAATATCAGGATGCATATATTCTTCCACAATTTTAGCGGCCTTTCCCATCTCTTCGGGGTCACTACCAAAAATTTGTTGCGAAAGAGGTCTTTCTTCTTCTTCCATTTTTAAAAGGTCAAAAGTTTTTTTAGAATCATAAATTAAAGCTTTATCAGAAACCATTTCCCCCACAACAAGACCAGCCCCCATTTTTTTACAAATACTCCGGTAAGAAGTACTCGTAAATCCTGCCATGGGCGCTAAAACATATCTATTTTCAATTTCTACATTGCCAATTTTCCATTTCATTTAAACCACCATATTTGCAAATATTTTCAATTTATGTTATTATGTATACGTGAAGAAAATCTTCATATAATATTAAAGGAACATTCAATTTTATTGTGTTGAGTGTTGCCAATAAATTTTTGGTATCACCTAATCACTTGTGGTTAGGTGAATTTTTTTTATATCAAAACTACAAAGAGTAGCAATATCAATAAGAAAATCATAATGATTAGAGAAAAGATTAAAATATCTTTCTTATACATTATATCGCCTCCCTTCTTTAGAAGTTTGGCAATCACCCAACTTTTGAATATTCCTCTAGAAAAATTATAACATGCTTATTCTTCCTTTACTAGAGGACAATTTTCAAACTTATCTAACATTCATTGTAACTTCCTCATTATCATTTAATAAAAAGGCATTGGCATCATCCGTATCTAAATGAAGTTCATAATAACCATTATCACTTACTTTAACCATCGCTTCAATGATACCTTTTTTTTCACCATCAATTTTAATATCTACCATATCACCATTTTTAACTTTATAAAAATCGGCATCTTTCGTATTGATATGAACATGACGATTAGCAATAATTAAACCTTTTACTTCTACTTGGCCTTTTTTTGTTTCCAAGGTAATATTTAAACTATCAGCTAAATCGCCGCTTCTTCTTACGGGAGGATTTACTCCTAATGTCCTAGCATCAAGTTTTGATATTTCTACTTGATTATAATTTCTAAAAGGACCTAAAACGCGCACATTTTCAATTTTTTTATCACCATTTCGAATCGTAACTGTTTCATTAGAAGCAAATTCGCCAATTTGATTTAAATAATTTCTAACTGTTATTTCTTCATCAAATAATTTCTCATATACTTCTTTAGTTAAATGCACATGACGATTGCTAACCCGAGCTTTAATTTTATATTCCATATCTCTCACCATTTATAATTATACCTTATTTAAAAGAATAATTATAGTGTTTTTAGTTCATAATACTAATGGTGAAGATAATGAAAAAACCAGGTTGTAGTAAGTGTCAAGAAGCCCAAATGCAAGGAAGATGCTACATTGATTCTGAAACAGGACTTTTATGTGTTACTTTAGAAAAGAAAATAGAACTTCCTAAAGGTAAAAAAGTATTAGTTCCCCAAATTTGTACCGAATGTGGCACCACTGAATGGATTACCATTGACACAACTGAATAAATTCCTATTAAAGGAATTTTTTAATGCTATTTTTTT
>CANQXB010000041.1 GCA_947627805.1 uncultured Bacilli bacterium | reverse complement strand
AAAATTATTTTCCATCGTTTCACTATTATAAGATTCTCTATTATCAATTAAACTTTTATATTTATCATTTAAAGTTATATTATTTAACTCTTTTAAGTTACTACTTGTCGCAATGATTTTTTCTCTATCACTAATTAAAACTCCAACATTACAAATATCATAAAATATATTACAAAGATTTTCGCCAATATCTTTAATATTTTCAACTTGGGAATATTTTTTAATAATAATTGCATTATCAGAAGTATATATTTCTAAAGGTTCCCCATCTCTAATCCCTAAATTATATCTTATTTCTTTCGGAACTACTATTCTTCCTAATTCATCTATTCTTCTCGTAATTCCACTTTTTATCATTTACTACCCACTCCTTTTTATAGTGTAGGTAGTTTTGAGTAATTTATACTAATTATCTTTAACAGCAAGTAAAAGTTTTACTAAATAATAGATATAATGTTCTGGTAGTCCTTTATAAAAGAGGGTAATAATTATATTTTTATGTAAATATTTAATATTAAATTTAGTAGAGATACTCATTGTTTCAAACAATAATTTATCGCCTTTTATATTATTAGAAATCTCTTCTGGTAAAGTAATTTCGACAAAACGGTCAGTTTTATTTATTCTCGTAATATTTAACATCTTACAAAGATTCGTAAACCATTCTTCATACATATATATTTCCATATCACTATCAATTTTACCAAATCTATCTTCTAATTCTGCTTTGACTTCTCTTAATTTTTCTAAAGAATCAATTTCATTAATCTTTTGATGGATTTCAATTTTAATATCTTCATCTGAAACATATTCATCTTTAATATGCGTAGAAACTTCAATTAGATTTTTATTATCGGTATCTTCTTCTTCCACATATTCACCTTTGGCCTTTTTAAGTTCATCTTCAATAAGTTTCATATAAAGCGAAATTCCGACCGAATCCACAAAACCCGCTTGCTCACTTCCAAAAATATCGCCCGCTCCTCTTATAGATAAGTCCCGCATCGCAATTTTATAACCACTACCAAGCTCCGTAAATTCTTTAATGGCTTGCAATCTTTTAACAGCTATATCATTTAACATTTTTTGCTTATTATATAATAAATAGGCATAAGCTACTTTGTCACTTCGTCCGACTCTTCCTCTTATTTGATATAATTGAGCAAGACCAAAATTATCCGCATTATAAACAATTAAAGTATTGGCATTAGCAATATCAATACCATTTTCAATAATCGTTGTACAAATTAAAATATCAAATTGATAAGAAACAAAATCATCCATAATTGTTTCCAATTCTTCTTTACTCATTTTGCCATGAGCAAGTCTAATCCTAGCCTCAGGAACTAAGGAACTAATTTTATCGCCAATTCTATCTAGCTCTTCAATTCGATTATATAAAATAAATACTTGACCTTTTCGCGATAATTCCTTATAAATGGCATCTTTCACCAATAAATCTTGTTCTTCAATGACGTAAGTTTGAACCGGGTACCGATTAATTGGGGGTGTATCAATAATTGATAAATCTCTTAAACCAGATAAAGCCATCTTTAAAGTTCTCGGAATAGGAGTAGCTGATAAAGTCAAAACATTAACATCATTTTTATATTCTTTAATTTTTTCTTTATGTTTAACCCCAAAACGTTGTTCTTCATCCACTACTAAAAGACCTAATTTAGATGGCTCTATATCATCACTTAAAATACGGTGTGTTCCCACTAAAATATCAACTCGACCATCTTTTAAAGCCTCAACAATATATTTACTTTCTTTAGGAGTTGTAAAACGATTTAAAAGACGAATATTTACTGGAATATCTTTAAATCTTTCTTTTATAACATTATATTGTTGTTTAGCTAAAATAGTAGTGGGACATAAATACATTACTTGATAATTATTAATAATGGTTTTAAATATTGCCCGCATAGCTACTTCTGTTTTGCCAAAACCAACATCACCACATAGTAATCTGTCCATAGGAACCACACTATTTAAATCATTTTTTATTTCCGCAATAGCTTTAGTTTGATCTTTAGTTTCTTCAAAAGGAAAAGAAGAGGCAAATAAACTTTCTTCCTCATAATCTCGATAAGGTATACCTTTTATACTAGCTCTTTTTTGATATAAATCTAAAAGTTCTTTAGAAATATCTTTTGCTTTTGCTTTAATATAAGTCTTCGTTTTTGCCCAACTAGTGGAATTTAATTTATTTATTTTAGGTTTTATTCCATCTTTACTAGAATATTTATAAATAGTATTTATCTTTTCTACTGGAATATATATTTTATCATTACCTTCATATAAAAGTTGAATATAATCTTTTTGTAAACCATCTTTGGTTAAAGTAACAAGTCCATTATAAATACCTATTCCATGATTTAAATGGACTACATAATCACCTTTTTCTAAATCATTATAACTTTTTATCTTTTTACCAATATGTAAATTATTTTTATATTTAGGTACTTCCTTAAGAGACTCGCCAATATCATATTCTGATACACAAACTAAATTATTAAAAATAAAACCTTTATTTATCTTTTGTTTGATAATATTAGCTCCCGGAATTAAATTTTTAATTATTTTAATTTGTTTATCTAAAGAAAGATAAAAATATACTTCTTTTTTTTCTTTTTGCCAACGATAATAAGTGTCTTTTAATAATTCAAAATTTTCATTAAAACTGGGTATTTCTTTAGCTACTATATCAGTAGGATTATTTATATTATCAATATAAAGTTCATAATGAGGTTTTATATTTTTAAGTTCATACATATATTTTTCATGCTCATTATTGTTTTCTTGATATTCTAATATTTCTTCAGCTAACTTTTTATAAGCCACATTAATCTGTTCTTTGTTTAAATATACTACTATACCATCCAGAGTATAATCATATAAAGAACTTTTGTCCCTAGTTTCTACTTCTTTAAAAGGCTTTATAGTTATTTCTTTAATTTCTTTTATAGTCCTTTGATTATTTTCATCAAAATAGCGAATAGATTCAATTTCATTATCAAAAAGTTCAATTCTAATAGGATGAACTTCATTTATTATATATATATCAATTATAAATCCTCTTAAAGAATATTCACCAGAAGTGGTAACTAAAGACTCTTGTTTATAACCAAACTCTTCTAAAGTACTAATTAATTTTTGACGATTTATCTCCTTATTTACTTTTAAGATATAATTATTTTTAGTTTCAATACTAGGTAGATATTTTAAATAACCCATTAAATTCGTTATAATAATTAATTTTTTACTTTTTAATTTTTCTAAAACATTTAATCTTCCTAAACTAAATTCTGGAGACATGGCCACAACTTTCGATGTAATAAAATCATCCATAGGAAATAGTTCAACATCGTCAGTATGGGTTTTTAAGGCATTATAAACTTTATTACTTTCATATAAATTACTGGTAACTAAAATAATATTTTTTTGTTCTTTTTTAAATAATTCTAACATGTAAAAAGCGATTAACTCATTTGTTAACCCATATGTTACAGCATTATTTTGAAAGTTAAATAGTTTTGAAAATACCATAAATTCCTCCAAAATGTTTTTATTTATCTATACTACCGCTTATAAATGAATTAATAATTTCTTTATATTCCGGAAAATTACTTTCAATAGCTACTAATTCATCATCCGGTATTTTTGCTAAAACATATTTATCAGTTGGCATTAATGGATTTTTACCAATACCAATTTTTAATCTTAAAAATTCTTCACTACTAAGTTCACTAATAATTGATTTTATCCCATTATGACCCCCTGAAGAACTATTTTTCTTAATTTTATAAGTACCAATTTTTAAATCTAAATCATCTTGAATAATTAAAATATCTTCCATTTTTATTTTATAAAATTTAACTACTTTACTGACCGCCATTCCCGATAAATTCATATAAGTAAGTGGCTTTATAAAAATTACTTCTTCATTATTTATGGTTGTACTATAAAAATTACTTTCCATTTTATTCTTCCAAGCTACTTTTCCTAAATAATAATCTAAAACCATAAAACCAATATTATGTCTAGTGTTTTTATATTCTCTTCCTGGATTACCTAATCCCACAACTAGTTTCATACTTCCTCCTTAAATATATTTTGATATGTTTTTCTATTTTCAATACTTATTGGATTATTTATCTTAATTCCTTTATGACTATTTTTAATACATCTAACTAAAACCATACTTGGTTTATTATTACTTTTTGTTTTAATTAGTTCAATGTTTTTAACATTTAACTTATATTTATTACCTAAAATTATTATCTCATCTATTCTTTCTAAACGATGAATTAAATAAAACTCACCCTTACTATTTAAATGTTGACTAGCTATTTTAAATATATCTTCTAAAGTTACCAACAATTCATGTCTAGCAATAGCTAGAGGTGTAAATTCATTAGTATAACTTTGCCGCTCAACTTTAAAATAGGGAGGATTGCAAGTAATTATATCATATTTTTGATTACTTTGGTAATCTAAAATATTTTGATTGTAAAGGGTTATTTGTTTATCTAATTTATTATAAATAACACTTTTTACTCCTAACTCATAAATTTCTTTTTGAACTTCAATGGCCTCGACATGAGCTTTAGTTTTAGTAGCTAAAATTAATGGTATACTGGCATTTCCCGTGCATAAATCTAATATATTTTTCGTTTTATTAGTTAATTTAACATACTCTGCTAATAAGATAGAATCAATAGAAAATTTAAAGTGTGTATCATACTGATATATTTTTAAATTATAATCATATAAATCATTTAGTACTATCTTTGACTTCTTCATTAAAATCGACTTCTTCTTTATTGCTTCCTACTAAAACTTTACATTTTCGATTTAAAATATCAACACTAACAACTGTTCCTTCACCATTAGAAGTATTAATATTACCTCCCACACTTGGAAGTCCTTTACTACATTCTAAATAGTTATCATCTTCGTATTGTAAACAACAAAGTAAACGACCACAAACACCATTAATTTTAGAAGGATTTAAGGCTAAATTCTGATTTTTAGCCATATTCATAGAAATAGCATCAATATGATTTAAAAATCTTGAACAACATATGCGGCCCCCACAAATTCCAATACCCCCAATTTCTTTAGCTTTATCACGAGCCCCGATTTGGCGGAGTTCTATTCTTGTATGGTAGATTCCAGCAAGTCTTTTGGCTAGTTCCCTAAAATCAACTCTTTCATCAGAAGTAAAGTTAAATAATAATTGGGTTCTATCAAAAGTAAATTCAGCATTAATAACATGCATATTTAATTCTAAATTTTCAACTAAACTTTTACATTTTTCTAAAGCTTCATTTGCTTCTTTTAATAATTTTAAATATTCTTCTTTATCTTCTTCACTAGCTATTCTGATAATATTTTTATAACTATTGACTTCATCACTTTCAGAAACAATGCCACTAATTTTACCATATTGAAGTCCTTTTTCCGTTTCCACAATTACATAATCATCTTTGTTATAATCATCATTACCATTAAAATAATAATTTTTACCTTGCTCTTTAAATTTAACACTATAAACTTTCATTATTAATGGCCTCCATTTCTATTACAAATCTATCTAATAGCAAATCTAAATTAACATTATAAGTTAACTCTTGTAAATACTCAATCAATAAATTAACTTTCTTTTTTAAGTTAGCTATCGATAATTTATTTAAAAAAGATAATTTATTATCTAAAGAATTACCAATTAATTTATTATCTAAAGTATTTTTATATAAATTTAAAGCAATTTGCATTAGTATTTTTAGCTCATCTTTGGTATATTCTCCTAGACACTCTTTATTATACAAAATTAATTTACTTTTTTCCATTTCTAATTTTTGTAAATACTCTTTTAAAATATTAAAATAATTATTATATGTATCTTCATCAAGACCTAATTTTTCAAAATCAGTATTATTAAAATTAACATCTAAGCTTTGACAACGACTCGCAATAGTAGATATAACATTATCTTTATTATTGGTAATAAAAAATCCAATTACATTACCATCTGGCTCTTCTAAAAACTTAAGCATCGTATTAGCAGATTCTTTATTCATTTTTTCGGCATTTTTAATAATGTATATATTTTCTTTAGTATATTGGGAATCTTTAGAAAATAAATGTTTTAATTCTAAAATTTGTTCTTTTTTAATAAATGCGCCATCAGGCTCAATTGTTTTTAAACTAGGAAGATTTTGAATATCAATTAAATGACATAAAGAACATTTATTACAATTTTCTTTAAAATCTTGAACGCAAAAAATATTCTTTATAACTTTTAAAAGAACTTGATAACATTTTTCAATATTATTAGTTGCTATTAAATAAGCATGGGCTAGTTTTTTATCATGATAATATTGAATTAATTTTTCTAAAGTACTACTTTCTATATAGACCTCCTAATTTATAGCATATAGAGAATAGCAAATAAGGACAATAAACCAGGTACACCTAAAATGGAAGTAATACCAATTGTAGCTAAATTAATAGGCATATATATGCCTACACTTTTAAGCATTATATTTATTCCATAAATAATTCCAAAAGCAAATACTATTTTTTTTAATATTGTACCTAGTTTATTTTTCATCATATCACCCAGTAAATTTTATTTCCCGGGAAATATTTTTATTCCGAAATTTTTTTGCGATCCTCTAATGCTTTATCTAATGTAATAATATCTAAATAATCAATTTCAGCTCCCATTGGAATTCCATAAGATAATCTAGATATTGTAACATTTTTCTTTTCAAATATCTTTTTTATATAAAGAGTTGTTGTTTCTCCTTCAATTGTTGATTTTAATGCTAAAATGAGTTCAGGATTTTCTAATTCTTCAACTCTTTTTACTAAAGAAGATATATTTATATCTTCAGGGCCAATATCATCCATTGGTGATATCAAACCATTAAGAACATGATATACTCCTTTATAATTTCCTACTTTTTCAAAAGAAAAAACACTTTTATAATCCTCAATTACACATATTAAATTTTGATTTCGACTACTATCACTACAAATATTACAAATATCGTTCTCAGTTAAATGACCACATATTTGACATTGCTTTAATTTCGTTTTAGAACTCTCCAATACTTTGGAAAATTCTTTTAAGTCTTCTTCTTTTAAATCAATAGTTGCTAAAGCCATTCGTTCCGCTGATTTATCACCAACTCCTGGCATCTTTTTATAAAAATTAATCATTTTTTCTAACGTTTCCGGATATATCATAATTACATTAACCCATCTAAGGCCCCAGCATATTGACCTAATTTTTCATTCATAGCTTTACTTATTTTTAATAAAGCATCTTTGCTAGCTATTAAATACATATCTTCTAATATTTCTTTATCTTCTTCAGATATTGGTCCTTCTTTGGTTATCTTAACACTTTTAACCTCTTTTGAACCTGTATAAGTAATTTCTACCCATTCACTTTTTCCTACAAATTCCATTTTTTCTAGTTCTTCTTTTTTAGCAGTTATATCTCTTTGAATTTTTTGGGCTTGAGCCATTAAATTTTGCATATTCATTTTTTTCACCTCCCATAATAAAGTCAAGTATTTTCTATACAAAACTTTATAAATTATTTTTAATTTTTGATTTTTAT
>CANQXB010000040.1 GCA_947627805.1 uncultured Bacilli bacterium | reverse complement strand
AATCCCTTTTTTCTTTATTGCTTTTAAGATATTTTTTTAATATAATTAAAAAAGGAGGAACTAGAAATGGAAAAATTATATGTTAATAAAGAGGCCTGTATTGGTTGTGGAGTGTGTGTAGCAACTGACCCTGAACATTTTGATTTTGGTGATGATGGTCTTTCTGAAGTAATAAGCGAAGAAAATATTGATACCGAAAATGTCAAAAATGCAATGGCATCTTGCCCTACTAATGCAATTAATTATGCAGAAGCTGCTTCAGAAGAAGAACATAACTGCGAAGGCTGTGACAAAAAAGATTGCTGTCGTGATACACAAGAATTAGATGAAGAAATAGGCGAAGATTTTAATCCTAGTGCTGCTTAAGACTCCTTAAGGAGTTTTTTTAATGATAAAATTTTATTTTTAAACATATAATAATTATATACATAATATAAAGAAATATGTTGATATATCAACATGGATGTGTTAAAATAGATTTAGAAAGCGAGATGATAAGAAATGGCTAATTTAACAAGTGCGATAAATGTTAATGTTCCGAGTGATGTTAAAAAAGAGGCCACTAAGTTATTTAATGAGCTAGGGCTTAATATGAGTACCGCAATTAACATGTTTTTAAAAAGAGCAATAATTGAACGCGGAATTCCTTTTGAAGTAAAAGAAGTTAATCCGACACCTAGTCCTGAATTACTTGAGGCATTAGAAGAAGGAGAACAAATTATTAAAGATATTGAAAGTGGCAAAAGAAAAGGCTATCATAATGTTCGCCAAATGTTTGAGGAAATTTTAAATGAAGACGATTAAGATTGAAAATTCTCTATACACAATTGATACTACTGCTAAATTCAATAAACAATTAAAAAAGATTTTTAAGCAAAACAAAAATATTGAAAAATTAATAAAGGTAGTCGAAAAATTAGCCAATAATAAACCATTAGAGAAAAAATATAAAGACCATTCATTAGAAAATGATAAAACATATAAAGATTGTCGCGAATGCCATATATCTCCTGATTGGTTACTCATTTATAAACAAAAAAAGGACACTTTGGTTTTAGTCCTCTTTGCTACTGGTTCACATTCAGAATTATTTAACAAATAGAAAAACTATTTGTTATTTTTTTATTTCTTGCTTAATCCAAGCCATAATTAAGCTTACAATAAAATCAATTTCTTCTTTAGAAAGATTTCTATTTTGGGGAATATGATACCATTTTTCTAAACACTTCCGACAACAAGTAGCGGTAGCATGTTCCGAGATAAATACGGGATGTCCTTTCATAGGGGTTTGATGTCCATCATTTAAAATATGTGAGGGAGCTAATCTTTTATTAATAAAATCATAAGCATGCCTTTCGATTGTTTCTAAACCCTTTTCTTGAATATATAATTTATCTTTTTCTTTTAAATGAAAAGAAGAGCGAAATTTAGATTTATTCAATCTTTTTAAATGCTCATCTATATTCATATAACTTCGCCACTTCTTCTTCAGTTAATAAACGATATTCACCACTTTTTAAATTTCCTAGTTCTAAAAAAGCATATTTATTTCTATTTAATTTTAAAACTTCATAACCCATATTTTCAAATAATCTTCTTACAATATGATTTCTTCCTTCATGGATAGTTACTTCTACTAAAGAAGTTGTTTTTTCTTTATCTTGTTTTTTGACTTTAAAATTATCAATTGTAACTTTCTTATCATCAACTAAAATACCTTTTCTTAAATTTTTAAAATCTTCTTCTTTTAATATACCATTTATTTTAGCAATATAAGTTTTCTTTATTTGATGTCTTGGATGCATTAAAATGTTAGCTAACTCCCCATCATTAGTTAAAATAATCAAACCTGTTGTATCATAATCAAGTCGGCCAACGGGGTATATTCTCGTTTCTGTATCAATTAATTCTGTAACACATTTACGACCAAATTCATCAGCCACACTACAAATAACTTCCCGTGGTTTATTTAATAAATAATATTCTTTAATTATACGTTTTTTTAAAGGATTTCCTTCAACTTCAATAACATCATTATGATTAACTTTATAACCTAAAGTATCAATAACCGTCCCATTAACCGTTACTTTTCCTTCTTTAATTAATTCTTCAGCTTTTCTTCTTGAAGTATAACCAGCATTAGCTATGGCCTTTTGTAATCTTTCCATACAACCACCACCAAAATTATACCAAAATACTATCTAAAAGAAAAGATTAGTTAAAATAATCGCGGCAATTATTCCCATTAAATCCGCAAATAAACCACCCCATAAAGCATGTTTAATCTTTGTAATTTTAACAGTGCCAAAATAAAGGGCAATGACATAAATGGTTGTATCGGTACAACCTTGTAAAACAGATGCCAGTCTTCCAACAAAAGAATCGGGCCCAAAGTTTTTAAAAATATCATTCATGATAGCTAAAGAAGCTGTCCCTGATACTGGTCTAAGTAAAGCCATCGGAATTATTTCTAAAGGAACAGTTACTCTTCCTAAAAGAGGATTTAAAATTTTAATAACAAAACCTAAAACATTACTATCTAAAAAAATATTAATGGCAAAAATCATGGCAATAACTGCTGGAAAAATATTAAATGTCGTAACTAATCCTTCTTTAGCTCCTTCTAAAAAAGTATCATAAACATTTATCTTTTTCTTAACCCCATAAAAGACAATAACGATGATGAAAACTGGTAAAATTATTTTTGATATTATTTCCATTTATTTTGCCTCTTTCTAATAAAATAATCTAAGGTTAAACCAGCCACCGAAGAAATAGTTGTGGCAATTATAGCGGGCAAGATAATTTCTCCTGGATTTTGGGAATTATAAGCCACCCTTAAAGCTAATATCGTCGTTGGAATTAAAGTAACCCCGGCCGTATTTAAAATTAAAAAAGTAATCATCGGTGTTGAAGCAGTATCTTTTTCCGGATTTATTTTTTGAAGTTCATTCATAGCTTTTAAACCAGCTGGAGTTGCCGCACTTCCAAGACCTAACATATTCGCGGCAATATTAGAAGATATATAACCTAAAGCTTTATTATTTTCAGGAACACTGGGAAATAATCTTTTTAAAAAAGGTTTTAAAAGATGGGCAAATTTATCTAATAAACCACTAACTTCGGCGATTTTTAAAATTCCTGTCCAAAGAACAATAATAGGAAGTAAATTTAAAATCAAATCTAAAGCTTCCGTAGCATTAGTTAAAATACTTTCATTAATAACACTAATATTTCCACTTAAAAAAGAATAAATTATGCCAATGCCAATTAAAAAAGCCCAAATATACCCCACCATTAGAACAACCACCTTTTAAATTTTTGCCATAAAGTTAAATTTTCTTCCTTACTTTTTACTTCGACATAGATCGGTTCTTTATGATAAACTTTATCATCTAATTTAACTAAAACATAACCTACTAGCTCATCATTTTGATAATCTTTTAGTTTTAAAAGATTAATATCTAAAGTTACATTTTTTAACTCTTTTTTAGTTAAAGTCATATTAAAATCATTTTTAACAAATAATCTATTATTTTGATAATATTTATCTTCCGAAATTTTAAATTTATTTTTATTTATTAATCGATAACTTTGATAATTTTTAAAAATATTTTGATATAAATCTTCATGGTCTTGCCAATCATTAGGGTCATTTAAAGTAACAACCACAACATTCATCTTATCTTTACTTCCCGTAGATACTAAAGTTCTACGTGCTAAACGGGTAAATCCTGTTTTTCCGCCCGTTATATAATCATATTTTAATAATTTATTTTTATTATACCAGACATAAGTCTTATAATTAGTCTTAATAGTTCTTTCCTTAGTTTTAAATATTTCTCTAAAAGTAGCATTTTCCATCGCATATTTTGTTAACTTAGCCATATCATATGCCGTAGATGTATTAGCATCACCATTAGCTTCTTCTAAACCATGAGGATTATAAAATTTCGTATTTGTCATTTCTAAATTAGCGGCATAATCATTCATTAAATAAACAAATTCCGGAACACTTCCTGCAATATATTCACTAATTACTAAAGCGGCATCATTACCACTGCGAAGCATTAAACCATATAATAAATCTCTTAAAGTAATTTTTTCCCCTTTTTCAATATATATAGCACTGCCAAAGGCTTTATAAATAATATCAGAAACAATTATTTCTTCATCAAGATTCCCTTTTTCAATGGCAATTATAGCAGTCATTATTTTGGTGGTACTCGCAATTAACTTTTTATTATCAATATTATATCCATATAATACTCTTCCCGTGTCCAAATCCATCGCTATTGCTGACGAAGCACTTATTGCTAGTACTTTAAAAGGAAATAAGAAAAGCCATAAGAATATAATTTTTTTCATTAAGTCCCCCTCTAAAAAATTATATGTCCTTAAATAAAAAAAATGTTGAAGTATATCTCCAACATTAATAATTCTATTTAGTTTTTTTAGAAGTTGCTTTTGCCTTTTTAGGAGCCTCTTCTTTTTCCTCTAATTTAGCAGCCGCACTTTTTAACATCTTAGCAGTACTTTTTTTAACTTCTTTAGCAGTCTTTTCAACAACAGGAGTTCCTTTTTCTACTGCTAAGTCCACTAATTCTTGAGCTTTAATTTTTACTTCTTGAGATTTATCAATTATCATTTGTTTAGCTGTCTCTTTATCTAAATCTTTAATAGTGTTTTCTAATTCTTTAGTTTTAACAATAATCGCATTTTTAACTTCTTCAACATCAATTTCTTTCGCTTTTTCTAATAAATGATTAATTGATTTTGATAAATCCTCTCTTGTTTCCTTTCCACTCTTAGGAGCGAATAAAAATCCAAGACCTAAACCAACACCAGCTCCTAATAAAAATTTTCCCTTCTTACTCATCTTCTTCACTCTCTCTTTCTTTATCATTATTTTTCATAAATAGGCGCATCATTAAATTTTCGATGGAATTAATTACGACGGAAATTATATCACTCATTTTATGAGAAATTACTCCTAAAGCATCAAAGACTGGAGATACTTTCTCAATTTTATCATTTACCACATTGACTGCTTTTTCTACTTTATCTATTGTAATTATAAGTTTTATTCCTAAAACTATACCAACTATAATTAACATTATGAGTAAAATATAAATAACAATCGGCAAAAAATTTCCTAAAAATTCCATTTAATTTACCCCTCCTCTCTTTCATCATACATTGAATCAATAAGTTCAAATAATTCATTATCTTTAGTTGCATCCATAGTATCTTCTAAACTTTTATCACTTACCTTTTCTTCTTCAATCTTTTCTAATTCCTCTTCAATAACATCTAAATTATTAGTTTTAGGAATTTCTAAAGTATCTTCTAAAGGTATCTCTTCACTAGCACTTTCTAATAAATCATTAATTGTTTTGTATTCTTTAGCATCCTTTTTATTATCTTCTATTTTTATATTATCCTTTTCTTCAAAAAAAGTGACAACTGGTTCCGAAATTATATCAGAAATTTTAGGAAGTTCCGTTTCTTTCTCTTCTTTTTTAGGAGAAACTGGTTCAAAAGCTTTTTTTCTTACTTCTTCAAAACTTATCTTATTTTTCGTATTCTTATCAATAATATCTTCAGCCTTATAATCTTGATTTAAAATTCCATAAACAGGAGAGATTATTGGAGAAGGTTTAAATTTCTTCTTTTCACCCACTTCTTGAGGAGCTCTTTCATATCTTGGCCGTTCACTTTTAGCTTCAATTGTTCTTTTTCTTTCATATTCTAAAACATTGGTACTTTTTGGTTTTTGAACACTACTTTGAAATTCTTCTTCATCAAAAGAAGGAAACTCAAAAGAATTTTCTTTTCGAAATAATTCTCTTTCACTTTCAACACGTTCTCTTTTTACTTCTGGAGTTTTAACCTCACCATCTGTTTTTAGATTAATCGTATTTGTTTCACTAAAATGAAAACTTTCACTGGCCTTTGGTTCTTCTTCTACCTTAGGAGTAGTTCTAATCATAGGCTCTTCTTTTTTTTCATCTCTAATTTTAATCGGTTCCGTATATTCTTCTTCCTCAAATAAAACATCTTTTAACTTTTTAAATAAACTCATTTAGGGTCACCTTCCTACATAATCTGTGTCTTTATCTTTCGTTTCTTCTTCATAACCAGAATAATAATTTTCTTCATAGTCTAAAATATTTGAATTATCTTCGGCATCTTTAAACATATCAAATACCTCTTCGGTATAATTTAATCTATCACCTTTAAGTAAATTTTCAATTATGGTATCATTATAACTTATACTTCTTAATATACTTACCGAATTAATTAATGCTTCATTAATCGATTCTTCATCTACCATCACTTCTATTTTAGCATAATTATACATAATTTCAATCAAATATTTATCATTTTCCCATAATTTAATCTCAATATAACCCTTTTTATCTTGATAAGCTAAATAATTACTATAAAGAGCTTCTTGGCTTTTGACATAGTTTAAATCTTTTTTATTATAATAACTTATCAAATCAATATACAAATAATAAGTGGCATTTTCACTTTCTAAAACTGCTGAATTAGACCATAGTTCTCTAACACTAAGACCTTTAGGAGTATAGAATTTATAACCTTTATTATAAGTATTATAATTTTTTTTCACAACACTTAAATTATTGATGATATCTTCGTAGGCTAATTCTTTAACATTAGTACAGCCACTTAAAAATAATATCATAAATAATCCTAAAAACAATTTTTTTATTTTCATATCTAGCTCCATAAATATTATATCACGTTTATTTAATTGCTTCAAAATATTTTATTTTAATTCCTTCTTTAGAAAATTTTTCTTCATATTCCGTTAAAACGTTTTCCATCTTTTCTTTATGTAAATCATAACTTATCTTCTTAAATTTATACCCATGTTCTTTTAAACACTCAAGACTATAAGAAAATAAATCATCATTATCTGTTTTCATAATAATTCTTTTTTTATCTACAAATAAATTATCATATAAAGTTAAGAAATCTGGAGAAGTTAGTCTTCTTTTAGCATGCTTTTTCTTGGGCCAAGGGTCCGAAAAATTAAGATAAATAGTTGAAACTTTCCCTTTTAAAAGTTCTTCTAAATTTTTAATATCCCTAATAATAATTTTTAAATTAGGTAACTCTTCCTCTAGTTCATTAATTTTTTTAATAGCAATACTTGCCACGGAAGAATATTTTTCAATGCCAATATAATTAATTTGAGGATTATTTTTAGCCATATTAATTATAAAATTACCTTTACCCATTCCTATTTCAATATGAATGGGTAAATTATTTAAAAAATCTATTTTATCTTTAATTAAAAAAGAACAATTATTTATTACTTCATGCATATATTTGGGATTGCGCATCCGCATATTTATCACTTCCTAATTTAAATCATATAATGTTGTAGGAGGTATAATAATGCGTAAAACAAGAAATTCTTTTTTTGGCGAAAGTAACTTTCAATCCTACAACCCAAACTTAAATGGAACTCCAGCTCCGGGACCATATCAAATGGCCAGTAATTATTTTTATCAAGGGCCTAATCCCACTCCTAATAATTATAACACAGATAATATGAGTAACGATATAGAAAGTCGACTTGCTAAAATTGAAAGACAACTAAATAGAATGGATTATCGTTTAAGCAAACTAGAAAATAATGGTAATGTTATAACAGCAGATGATATTGAAACTAATACAACAAATATGTATATGCTATAACTCGGTATGCCGAGTTTTTTATTTGTTTTCTA
>CANQXB010000039.1 GCA_947627805.1 uncultured Bacilli bacterium | reverse complement strand
TACCAATTTTTTCTTGCTTTTACTTGTCCATTTTATTTCCTTACTTTGCTAGTTGCTTTTACTTTTCCAATTCACCTAAAATCTAATAAAATAAAAACGGAGTAATAAATAAGTTTCGTAAAACTTATTATCTCCGTTTTTATTTTATATAATTAAGCATTATTCATTGTTGCTATTATATATGGATGCTCTTTAGTTCCTTCACCCATTAAATTAACTCCTGATTGAAGATAAAATACAGGGCGAACCGCAAAACTTAAGCCTTTTGCAGCACCATCGAGTGTTCCTGATGATGAAATAACCCATGCTAAATCAATACTATGTCTACTCATTGTCCATTCATAAGTATTTGTATTAGTACTCCATCCATTAACTATATGTAACCAACTACTAGTACTATATGGCCCAGCATCTTTAAAGTCTGATGCATACATTAAGCCTATCTTGTTTTCAACTGAAATACTTTGAGAATCTTTTGGTTCTTCGTTTTCGATACTTGTTTGATATTTTATATACCATTTGTGATTGCTTATCATACTTTCCCAATAAGTTGCATCTGGAATTCTTGTTGACTCCGTTTTAAATGTAGCATTATAAAATGTTGTATTTAAATAGTCTTTTAATGTTGAATTATTCCAAGTTTGCGAATCACTCCCCCATGGTTCACTTCTACTTGGTGGAGTTGCCTTAATTATTTTTAATTGATTAGCATATAAGCCTATTGTTTCATCTTCAGTAGATGTTATTCCTATGATTCGATACATATATTTATCGGCTTGGTTTATACATTCGCTTTCTACTACTGTTCCAAAACAAATATAATTATTTAATACTTGAGTATTAATTCCCACAAAACGATATAAACCACCTACCGCTGTTGTATGTTCTCCTCCTCCAGCAAAAGTTGTACCACCCTTTTTCTTTAACCAATCTAAAGCTGGTTCTCCTTTAGCAAAATATAAAGTACAATAAGCTGTTTGTTTAGTTTTTATTGTTGCAGTTTTATTAGCTAAACTGAATGTTAATACTTTCTCCCAATCTATTGTGGCTCCTTCACTATCTGTACATTCTGCTCCCACAAATCCATGGGTTGTAGGACTTGGCCATGAATCTCTATTGTCTGCTTCATGCCACTCATCAGTATTTGTATCTTGAACCATTATGGCTATTGATTTATCATTTTTTAAATCTATCGTCCTAACATTTTCTAATACTTCTAAATTGTTATTTGCTATCATACTAACTATTGAATAACTTTCATATATAATAAAAGCTATTCCTAATATTATCAAACTTCTTAATATTATCTTCTTTTTCATCTTTCTTTACTCCTTTAACTTTTACTAAAATAAGCATAACAAGTGTCTGGTCCTTTTGAACTTATATTAAATCCCGAGGTGCTATCATAACTAAATGTTGCTCTTTTGTTTTTACATTCATGAGCGATTAGTTTGTATGTACTATCTACTTGATTTACTAATTTATAAGTTTTCTTGTTATATGTTTTATCACCATTCGGATCTTCTAAATAAGCATAAATTATAACATCTGATAATTTATCTCTATCATAATAGATTCGACAGACGACTTGGGTTGGTTTGGTTTCTGTATAAGTAATATTTAAGTTACCTTCACTATCAATACTATAATTACTATAAGTGGCTTCTTTGCCTTTCGCTGGGTAACAATTACTGACCTTTTCATTTACTTTATAACCATTAACGGGCAAATATTTACTTACCATATATTTATCGGGATTATCAGGCATTTGCGTATAAAAGATAATATTAACATCGGTATTTTTATTTGTTAAAGGACCATCTTTAACACTTTCACCTTCTCCAGTAAAATCTCCTACTTTAGTATTAAATATCGGAATCGGATTAGTCGCACTATTATAAAATGCATGCGTATCTTTTAAAACAAGTTTTATTAATACTAAAAATACAGCAACCACTATGACAATAATAAAAATATGTAACTCTTTATTTGTTGTTTTCTTTAATTTTTCTATCATTTTATAATACCTCTAGAGTCATAATAACATGATTAAAATATCTTTATATCAGAAGTCGTACGATATTACGATTTTCGGTATTATAAACATTTTTGTATATTACAATTATGACAAGAAGAATAAATTATGAAAATAAGAGCAAATGAATACAAAACTAATGAAATTTTTAAATTCATAAGACAGGGGTTAAACCTTACGCAAAATGAGTTAGCTAAAAAAATCAATACTAGTAAAAGTTCTATTGAAAAATATGAACGAGGACTTAATAATTACACCTTTGAAACATTAGTTAAAATAGCGAAAGAATATGATTTAGAAATTATAATCCAAAATAAAAAACGGTAACACCGTTAATTTTTTTGATAGATTTTAACTTTTTCTTCTAACCATATAGGTAGTTGTTCTTTTAATGGTAAAAAACCTTTTCTCGTTTCTTTAATAGGATTATTAGAATTATTAGCTTTATAATTAATATTTTTAATAGATAACTTTAGTTGTAAATTATCTTCATTAACATCCAAAATTTGGCAATAAATTGTTTCGCCTATTTTAACAAAATCATGAATATCTCTAACAAAAGAATCAGATACTTCTGATATATGAATTAATCCATCATACCAAGGGTCAATATTAACAAATATTCCATATTTTTCAATACCCGTTACTTGGCCTTTTATTATATCTCCAACTTTATACTCCTCGCTCATAAAAACCATCTCTCTTCCATTATATCACATTTTAAAAGATATTTTTAAGGAAATGTAAAATGCCTTTACAAGTAATTTAATATTTTTTATAATTATAAATGAGATGACGAAAATGGAAGAAAAAATAAAAGAAATGATTGAAAATATAAGACCTTATTTAAATATGGATGGGGGCGACATTGAATTTATAAAATATGAAGATAAAATTGTCTATGTCAAACTTTATGGAGCTTGTTCTAATTGTTTAGGTCAAGATATAACGATTAATGATAATCTTCTTACAATGCTTCAAAGTGAAGTTCCCGAAATTGAAGCTATTATTAATGTTCCCCTTTAATCATTTTAAAAGCCAATCTACTCTTTCTAAATTAGTATACTTACTTATTTCTAAGTAAGCTTTTTTTAAAAATAATTCATAATCAGAAACTTTATTTATAATAGGAATTAGCTCTTCTTCATTACCATTATTATTCATTACTACTTCATATATATCAAAATAATATGAAGGGTACAAAAGTCTCGCATATAACATATGGTAACTATAAGGAGTTAATTTTTTAATTTTTAAATAAGTTTGTAAATCTAAAAAACTATCTTCCCCTTTAAAAAATTCCCCTTTTAAAAAACTAGCAATATCTCTTACTTCTAAATCAAAAATAAAACTTAAAGGATTTAAATAATTTAAAGCCATATTAGGAAAAAAAATTCTCCGATGTGATAAAGTTACATTATCATTTTCACTTAAACTCATAACTTTATTTATTTTATTAACATAACAAATGGCATTTTCAGCTAGACCAATATAATAACTAAAAGAATCTAAAATAACTTTTTTATCTTTACCTAATTCTTTAATTTGATATTCAAAATAATCGATTTTTTTACTCCAAAGTTCACCCCAATTATTACGATATAATTTACTATTTAGACTATTTAATTTTAATTTATCAGCATACTCTACTATACTAATAAAATTAATTTCTTCATCTTTATTCATATTTAGTTTAAGTAAAAGATAATAGTTATCTCCTACTTTAGTTAAAGAATTACCAAATCTATTTAATAAAATATCATGAACTCTAATTCCTTTTTCTTTTAATTCTTGAATAACTTTTAATATATCAACTAATTCTTCTTGCGTTCGATTAAAAAAAACAAAATAATAGTCTTCACCAAAATAAGAGAAGTAAGCATTATTACCTTTTTCCTCTACTTCTTGTAAATCAAAATTATAATTATAATTGATGATATCTTTCATATTATCATCATATGAAAAAAACCGAAATTTCTTTCAGTTTAATTATTTCTTTTCAAGTTCTCTTTCAAATTTTTGAACTAGAGCATCAAACATATTCTCGCAAGCTTGCATAAAAGCTTCTTTTTGTTCTTGGAAGACATTATCATTAGATGCAGGAGATTCAACTGGAGTTACGGCTGGCTCAGAAGGAGCAACCGGACTCACAGGCTCAATTGTTGGCATAACTGGTGCTTGAGGTGCTTCCACAGGACTTACCTCAGGAGTAACAGGACTTACAGGAACATCATTACTTGGAGGATTTATACCTAAATCAATTGCCGGTCCCATAGGATTTGGTACCACTGGTTCACTTACCGGAGTTGGTGTAACTTCCGTAGTTGGAGCTTCCATAGGACTCGGAGTAACGGGACTTACTGCTTCTGGTGTTGGCATAACTATATCTTGAGGTGCTGGCTCTTTGATTGGGGTTGGATTTACAGGCTCAGGAGTAACACTTGGCTCTACTGGAGCAGCTTCCATTCCTCCTGGTTCAACAGGAGTAGCACCAACTTCAGAATCACTAGCACTACCATCTTCAATCTTATAAGCATTTTTTAAGGCATCAAAGGAAGGAAGTGGCAAAGTAAGTTGGGTATAATAAATATCATCAGCAGGCATTTCACTAGCTACTCTTACAAGTTCTACTTGACTACCCGCAATAATATTTTTTAAATATTCTTTAACAATTTGCCATTCATTTTGGTCAACAATTTTAATAAGTTTACCATTTTCTAATTTACAAACTAAAATAATTGGTAACCCCATTGACCCATTCATTTCATTATCTAAAACAACATATTCTATATTATTAGCTTTAAAAGCACATATTAAAGGCTTTTCTACTATGGCTCCTGAAACTAAATTTAATTTTATTTTACTCATATTCCTTCGTCAACCCTTTTCTACTTTAACATTATAACAAAACTAATATTGTTTTTCAACTCTCTTTATCTTCTTTTCGCTTTTTTAAAACAAAATACTTGCAACCATATGCACAATTATTTTTTAAATAATCATCTAAATTCTTAATATTATTATGGGATTTTAAATTTTTATGTCCTTCTTCATAAAAGCCTTTTAATCTTACTTTACCATAGGCCCAATCTCCAACAATATAATCAAAATTATCATAATAATCTGTTACAATTTCTTCTAAATCTAAATCTCTTATGGTATCACCATAATCTTTTACTATTTCATAATCTTTTTCATGTATTTTCATATCTAACTCCCCCTAGAAAACCATAATGCCAAATATTGATATTACCATAATAGTTGTAATAATTATACCCATTACAAGTAAGATATCAACATAACCATTGCCGGTTGTTATTAAATTTCTTTCCCTTTTTAATTCTTTTATTTTTTCTCCTAATAAATAATCTTTATTAATAGCATTTTCTTTAATATCTAAAGATTCATATATTTCTTTATTTAATTTGTTAACATCTTCATTTTCCATTTTACTTAAATCAGCAATACTAACATTAAATAATTTATAAACATCAAAACCTAATAAATCTTTATCTTCCTTTTTTTCTTCTTTAACAGGTATTTGCATAGCTTCTTTATAATATTCCGCTATTTCATAAGGATCTTCCGTATTTCGAAAATTTTCTGATATTCTTAAATAATCACTAGTTCCAGGAGTATATAATAAATCAAAAAATTCTTTAATATCTTCATCACTATAAGTAAAATTAATTCTTTTTAAATTAAATAAATCAATAATACATTTTTGAACTTCGACAAAATAAGGATTAATTTCTCTTTTAACGGAAGCATTATTTTTCTTTTCAATTTGCAAATAACCATCTATTAATCTTTTTAAATTAATTATCTCTTCATCCTTAGCTCCAAAACGCATTAGATTACTATCTAAAGCCGATTCATTATTCGTTTTAAAAGGATTAATAATATCAGCTTCCCCATAAATATTAATAAGTAACCGCACTACAACCACTAAAAAGGAATTATAAAGAAGACTATTTGGTTTATCTTTGCTAGCCAAATAATCATTAATTGCTTTATCAAATGCGATATTAACAAATGGTTTCACACTCTCACCCTAGTTTAATTATAACATAATTAAATAGCCATTGGAAGATACAAAATGTTAGAAAAAGTTTCTAAAGAATTACCATAGAATTCAGGTACTTTCCCATTTACAACTAAAGAAGATACTAAAATATCATAATGTAATTTAGGTATTTCTTTATTTAAAGGGGTAATAATTAACTTATCCATCTCTACCGTAATATAAACTTCTAGTAAAGCATTATTAAAACCATAATCCGTTACTTTAGTTTTAACATTAGTCAAAAGATTTTCACTAATATTTATTTTAACCGGAATTTTAGGACCTAAATTGTTTAAAAAAACATTAGAGCTATTTAGAAAAAGAGGAACATTTAAAATTAAACCATAAGGACTACTTTCTAAATACTTATCATATGTTTTAACATCTATTTGCCCATTTTCTAAATTGGCAATACTTTCTTTTAACATTATAGATACTTCAGTTAAAATAGCATAAGTTTTTTCTAAATCATAATTAACCGCTAGAATATTGCCTTCTTTATCTTTCACAACATTTAAGATATTATTAATATTCTTTTCATTAATTACTTCATCAGTAATTAAATTAGTAAAAAAATCATAAATAACTTTATTAGTTTTTTCTTCTATAAATAAAGAAATATTTTTACTTATCTCTTTTCCCCACCAAAGAAATAAAAGAATACTTACCAAAAAGGCCCAAAAAAATACAATACTAATTAACTTTAATATTGTATTATTTTTTCTTTTTCTAGTTCTTAATTTCTTCATATTATATTTTATGAAAAATAAAGCGATTTAATTAATAAGCCCACTCCTACTAAAAAGACTAGAGCAATTATAATAATGACAACTTTTAAAAAGACACCACTTACTTCAACATCATTTTTAAAATCATCTAAATCTTCAAAATCTTTTTGCTTTAAAGCATTAGATGAAGTATAAAAGGAATTAGTCATATCAGAATGGGTAGTTTCTATTTCTTCAGTATCTAGTTTTTCTTCTATTTCTTCTTTTAAACCATCTAAAACTTCGGTATTTTCATCACCTTTTAAATCACTTAAAATATCTAAAGAATTACTTATATCTTTATCTTTATTTTTATTTTCATTAAAAGCTATGGTGTTAATTAAAGTTTTTAAATTCTCTTCTTCAAAAGACTCATTACTAGTTTTTATAACTTCGGAATCAGTAAATTCTTCATGAGCATCTTCTTCATCTTCTTTTTCTTCCAAAGTATTAACATTTAAATTATTTAAAATATCAAATTGGGTATTTCTTAATCTTTTTAATCTTTCTTCTTCATAACTTTCGTGTTTTTCTTCTTTGGCTTTTTCTAAAACCACATTAATATCATATTCTTTAGTATCTTCGACTTCTTCTTCCTCTTCTTCTTCGACCTCTAGGCGAATACTTTTTCTTTGAACAGGTTCATTATACTTAGTATCTAATATTTTTTTAATCTTTTCCACATCAATTTCATTTTTGTTTTCCCCAAGTAAAGTCGAATTACTTTTTATTTCAAAATTATCTATTTCATTTTTGCTAATTTCTTTATATAATTCTTCATTACGATGATAACGCGTTAAGACTTCTTCATTATCTGCATCATAGTACTTTGTCATTCTTGAGCCCATAGTAAACACCTCATAGCATAATCATAACACAGATATTTTAATTTTTAAATATTTTCTTAGAGATAGTTGACAAATCCCTTTCAGTTTTAAGGAGTGAAAAATAAAAGTCGCTCCTTTTTAAGTGAAATAAATGAAAAAAAGAAAAAAATAAAAATTT
>CANQXB010000038.1 GCA_947627805.1 uncultured Bacilli bacterium | reverse complement strand
GATTTATACCAAAAAGATATGGCTAAATATTTAAATGTTGACCAATCTAATTATAGTAAATATGAATTAGAAAAAATTAACATTCCTATTGTTATATTAAAAAAACTAGCCGATTACTATGATACTAGTATCGACTATATATTATATAGAACTGATGAAAGAAAGCCATATAAAAAATCAATAGTTAAATAATATTTTAATTATTGATTTTTTACATTATCTATTAAACTTTTTATAACAAACTTATCTTCTAACTTATTAATGCTAAAAGTTTTATTTCCTAAATGATTTAGAAACTAATATTTGTCAACAACTTTTTGCAACATTTTTGTGAATAATTCTAAGGTCACATTTTGTGACCTTAGAATTTACAACTTTTAAATGACTTTTTTATAAAATTATATTTAATGTCCAACTTGAGGTTTCAAATTGAAACCTCAAGTTTTATTTTTTGTCTTAATGTATTTTTTTGGTCGAAATTTTCGACCAAAAAACTTATTTTAAATCATCAAAAAACAACAATAGAATACCTATTGTTATTTTAAAGTATCGATAATAGAACTAATTATATTAACAGTATTAATGGCATCATTTAATTTATCTGTTGGTCTTTCTTTATACATTTCTTTCATATCTCTTAAAAACTTTTTATAATAAGTTGGGTCACGATTTAAATATTTAACTTCCCAAGTATTTTCATCAAAATATTTTTTAAACTTTTTATCTTCTTTTAATTTTTGTTGTAAAAAATATTCCATTTTAATCCTCAAAAAATTTATTTAATGGTCTTGGTTCTACTGGCCCTTTAATAGCCTTTTCAATATTAGAAGCTCCTTTAGTTGTTAAATCTTCTACTACTCCTAAAGCTTTTTGAGCCGTATTAATATGTTTTTGAATTTCATCTAAATTAATATTTTTCATAATATCGGTTATTTTACCAGGATTAATACTTGGGGTTACTTTTCTTTCATAAGGTTTCCAAGCTTCAGCATCTTCCCCATAAACATCATATATTTCATAAAGAGATTGTAATGTTACTTCATTATTTCTAATGTACTCTGTAAGTTCCGGTTTAGTTCTTAAAAATTCTTTAAATTCTTCTTTTTTACTCATCATATCACCTAGTAAATAATATGATGAATATTCTTATTTATTAAATTTTAAAGTCTTTAGCAAAGTCTGCAAAAGAGACTTGTTTTTCTTCTTTTGGGGCTTCTTCTTTAGACTCTTCTTTGGTTTCTACTTTTTCTGTTACTTTTTGAACTTCATTTTTTAAATCATATTTATCAACATGACCTTTAGTTATATTACTACCATTACTATTTACATCCATAATTGGTATTTCACTAGATCTTACTTCTTTTATTTCACTATCACTTTTAATTAAGATTATATCTCTACTACCAGTTATGTAAGCATTTAAAATTTTATAAATAACAGTTTTATTTTTCTTTAAAAGCATATTACCTTTTTTAGCTCTACTTAAAGATTTTAATTCTTCTAATTTAACTCTCTTAGCGGTATTATTTTTAGTAAATACACTTAAATATTCATCACTGCTATTTAACGTTAAACCATTAACTAAAAAATCATTACTTAAATTAATGGCTTTTACCCCACTGGCTTTTAAACCGACCACAGGTATTTCTTTATTTGTATATCTTAAGTAATAGCCATTTTCGGTAACAAGTAGAACTTCATCTTGACTTTTTGATACATTTACAAGCTCATCACCATCTTTTAGTTTTATAGCGGTAAGAGCTTTACTAAATCTTGTTACAACTAGCTCTTGCATACTAATTTGTTTAGTCATACCTAGTTTGGTAAATAAGGTTAAATCAGTATTACTTTCTAAGATAAATGAAGCAATGACTTTTTCATTTTCTTCCATTTTAACTAAATTATTAACATGTTTACCAAGTTCTTTCCACTTAGTTTCAAATACTTTATAAACAGGAATAAATAAATAATTACCTAAATTTGTAAATAAAACTAAATTATCAAGAGTTGTTGTCTCAAAAATATTCGTAACATAATCACCCGGTTTTAAGGTTGTTTCATTATCACTTGAAGCATAAGATTTAGCTGATACTCTTTTCACATAACCTTCATTAGTTACTACAACCATCACATTTTCTTTAGGTATCATAGTAGTCATATCAATTTTTATATCTTCAATTTCAGAAACTATTTCCGTTTTTCTTGCTGTAGCATATTCTTTTTTAACTAATTTTAATTCTTTTTTCATCACATATTTTAAGACTTCTTCATCACTTAAAATTGCTTTTAAGCCTTCGATTAATTTATTTAAAGAAGCCATTTCTTCTTCTAAAGCTACAACATCGGTATTAGTTAAACGATATAATTGTAAGTTAACAATTGCTTTGGCTTGTTCTAAAGTAAAAGTAAATTCTTTAACTAAGTTATTTTCGGCATCACTTTTATTTTTACTTTTTCTGATTACTTTAATAACTTCATCCAATATGGAAATACATTTAATAAGACCTTCGACTATTTCCAGTCTTCTTAATTTAGTTTTTAAATCAAATTCGGTTCTTCTTAATATTACTTCTCTTTGATGAGCAATATAAGCATCAAGTATTTCTAAAATACCTAAAGTTTTGGGAGCTCTATTAACGATAGCTACCATATTATAGTTATAAGATATTTGTAAATCGGTATTTTTAAGTAAATAATTAATAATTAAATCACTATTAGCTCCACTTTTTAAATCAATAACTACTCTTAAACCTTCCCTGTCTGATTCATCACGAACTTCAGAAATTCCTTCTAATTTCTTATCAATTCTTAAAGCATCTATTTTCATAACAAGTTGGGCTTTATTAACTTCAAAAGGAAGTTCCGTAATAATTATTTTTTCTTTACCTTTTTCTTTTTTAACTTCATATTTGGATTTAACAACGACTCTTCCTCTTCCACATTTAAAGGCTTCTTTAATCCCATCGGAACCCATAACAATTCCTCCAGTAGGAAAATCGGGTCCTTTAACAATATCTAAAATAGTATCTAAATGGCAATTAGGTGAATCAATTCTTTTTATGGTTGCATCGATGATTTCACCTAAGTTATGAGGCGGAATATTGGTAGCATAACCAGCACTTATACCCATCGTACCATTTACTAAAAGGTTCGGAAATTTAGCAGGAAGGACAGTCGGCTCTAAAAGACGGTCATCAAAGTTTGGTGCCCATTTAACCGTATCTTTTTCTAAATCTTTTAAAAGTTCATTACTAATTTTGGCTAGTCTTGCTTCCGTATAACGATAAGCCGCTGCGGGGTCACCATCCATGGAACCATTATTACCTTTCATATCAATTAAAGGCGCATTTTGTTTCCACCATTGACTCATTCTAACCATGGCATCATAGACTGAAGAATCCCCATGAGGGTGATATTTACCTAAAACATCGCCAACCGTCGCCGCACTTTTTAAATATTTTTTATCATAAGTATTTCCGGCATCAAACATCGCATATAAAATTCTTCTTTGCACGGGCTTAAGGCCATCCCGAACATCAGGTATGGCTCTATCTTGTATAATTTCTTTGGCATAGGAAGAAAAAGCTTCTCCCATTATTTCTTCTAAAGCATAATCTTCAATTCTTTTTAAAACATCTTCCATAAACTACCCCTCTACTCGATAATCATCTTCCATCGTAAAGATGATATTTTCTTCAATCCACTCTTTACGAGGCTCAACTTTATCACCCATTAAAACATTAACTCTTTTTTCCGCTAAAGAGGCATCATAAATATTTACTCTGACTAAAGTTCTCGTATCAGGATTCATAGTCGTATCCCATAATTCTTCAGGATTCATTTCTCCTAAACCTTTATTTCGTGATATATCTGGTTTACCGGGATTTTCACTAACGATTTTAAATCTCTCATCATCACTATAAGCATAAAAATGCTTTTTACCATAATCAATTTTATATAAAGGTGGTTTGGCAATATAAAGTTTACCAGCCTCAATTAAAGGACGCATAAAACGATAAAAGAATGTGAGTAACAATATTTGAATGTGGGAACCATCAACATCGGCATCGGTCATAATAATTACTTTGTCATAATTCGAATCTTCAGCCACAAAATTACTACCAAGGCCAGCCCCAATAGTATGAATTATCGTATTTATTTCTTCATTTTTTAATATTTCAGCTTCACTTGTTTTTTCGGCATTAATTACTTTTCCTCTTAAAGGTAAAATAGCTTGAAATTTCCGATCTCGTCCACTTTTAGCGGAACCTCCCGCCGAATCGCCTTCCACTAAGAATAACTCATTTATTTTCGGATTTTTACTCGTAGCTTGTGCTAGCTTTCCTGATAAAATCTTTTCTACTTTACTTTTGCCTTTACCATTACGAGCATCTTCCCTGGCTTTTCTTGCCGCTTCTCTAGCCACTTTACTTCTTGATGCTTTATCGACAATATTAAGGGCAATATCTTTATTTTCTTCTAAAAAGAATTTAATATTTTCATAAGTTACACTTTCGGTGATACTTCTTGCTTCTGGAGTTCCTAATTTTCCTTTAGTTTGACCTTCAAATTGAAGTATTCCTTCGGGTATTCTTAAATTAATGACGGCACTTAAACCTTCTCTTACATCACTACCATCAAAAGTATTATCTTTACCTTTAATGATATTATTCATCTTGACATAATCATTAAAAGCTTTAGTTATTCCCGTTTTAAACCCTACTTCATGGGTACCACCATCACTAGTTTTAACATTATTAACAAATGATATAATATTTTCATTATAAGTATCGGTATATTGCATTGCAATATTTACTTCAATATTGTTTTTAACACCTGTAAAATTTAAAACTTTATGTAAGGTATTTTTTCCTTCATTCATATATTCTACAAAGTTCGTAAGTCCTGCTTCATAATGATATTTAGCTTCTCTTTTACTATCTTCATCAATTACTTCAATTGTAACATTAGGAATTAAAAAAGCACTTTCTTGCATTCTTTCACAAATAGTGGTATAAGAAAAATTACAATTTTTAAAAATATCAAAGTCTGGCCAAAAAGTAACAACGGTTCCTGTTTTATTCGTAGTTCCCACTGTTTTTAACTCTTCATCGACTTTTCCCCCATCTTTAAAACGAATATTAGATATTTTGCCATCCCGATAAATTAGGACATCCATTTTTTTACTTAAAGCATTTACAACCGATGCCCCAACACCATGAAGACCTCCACTTACTTTATAGTTTCCTTCTTCAAATTTACCACCGGCATGTAAAATGGTATAAATAACTTCCGGAGTTGATTTACCACTTTCATGCATACCAATTGGCACTCCTCTTCCATTATCGGCAATGGTAACTGAGCCATCTTTATGTAAAACAATTTTTATATAATCACCATAACCATTGATTATTTCATCAATAGCGTTGTCTACAATTTCCCATATTAAATGATGAAGTCCTCTTTTGTCGGTACTCCCAATATACATTCCAGGTCTTTTACGCACTGCTTCTAAACCCTCTAAAATTTTGATTGAACTTTCATCATATTTTGCCATATTTTATTCACCATATTTATTTTAACATAAGGAAGTTAGCCTTTTCAACTTTCCTTAGACATTTTTTGACGTCTTGATAAAACTAGTTAGTTTTTTATCAGAAACATAATGAATTATATATTCATCTTTTTCTTTCCCAATTAAAATTCCTTCAGTTCTTTTAAAATCATCCTTTTTTAATTTAGCATCTACTAAATTTAAATAAAACTCTAATTGTCTTTTAGCGCTTGGTTTAAATTTACTATCTTTTAAAGATAGAATTACTAAAGCATTTATTTCATAGTTATAAAATATTAAATCGATGATATAAGTTTTATTCCCTAATTTAATTTTAAAATCTTGCCCTAATAAGGTAAAACCTTTTCCTAATTCTAAAAAATATTGTTTTATTTTTTCTTTAATTTCTTGAAACATTATTTTTTCTTTTAACTTATTTTTTCCTTGAAAATCTTTTAACTTACCTAAAGAAAAATTAGGATTTTTTAAATAAAAATCTAAAAATTTATTTAAATTTGTTTTAGTATAATTCTTACCATAATTTAGAGTAAATTCTTTGGCCCATTCATTAATTAACTCTAAGTTTTTTATTTTAGAAAGAATTTCTCCTATTTTCCATTTTAAAAATATTTCTTCTTGGAATAATTTTCTTTCTTTTACTTCCCTATTTACTTCATAATTTAGAATCATTTCATTTATTTCTTTATAATATTTGTTTTTCATAAAATTTGTTTTCTCCTTTTTTGCTTAAATATTCTAAATTTGTTTTTTAATAATTTATTTTGCCATAAAAAGACACCTCTTTCTTTTTATAAAGAGGTATTATAACAGATAAACTTTAAAATAATTGTCAAACGGTGTCGATAAGGTTATTTTTTTTCTTTCGCAAGCGAAAAATGAAATAAATAATCGCACTTATTAAAACTAAAAAATAAAAATTAAAACTTCGAAGCATTAACATTCCTGATAAAGCCAAGTCACTACCATAAATAATTTTATTAACTACTAAAGTTAAACCTTCATTAACCATTACTCCTCCAGGCGTAGGCATTAAATCACTACCTAAACAAATACATATTTGAAAAGCCATAATTAAAAAGACAGAGTGTTCATGAAGGCCAAAAGCCCGATAAACCATATAACTAGCTAATAAATATACAATTCTTTGCAGAAGCGTTATAAATAAAGCCTCACCTAAAATTCCTTTATTCTTTTTAGTTAAAGAAGCACATTTATGATAATTAGTTAAAGCATCAGATAATTTATCTTTTAATTCTTTTTTATTTTTAATAAACTTAAGATGCTCAATAATAAAACTGGTTATTTTTAAAAATAAATTACTCATTTTTTGAGAATAAATGGCCGAAGCAAAGAAAAAAGATACCAAAATTGTTGTTCCATAACCTAAATAAACTAAAGTATTATAAAGAGGATTTAAAGCCAAAACAGTCTTTCTATAACAAAATAATAAAATAGTGGCAATAATTAATAAAGCAATTCTATTCATCATTGAATTAAATAAAACCACTACACTACTTACTTCATAAGGTATTTTATCTTTTTTCATTTCATACATTTGAATTGGCTGACCACCTATATAACTAGGAGTAATAGAGGAAAAATAAATTTCCGTAAACATATAACCTAAAGAATTTAAAAAACTAACTTTATAATTAAAATGAAATAGAATTCTTTTTAAAAATAAACTACCTAAATAAACATAACCTATACTACATAAAGCTGTTAAAGCAATATAAAAAGAATTAGTATTTCTAAAAGAAGATATAAGTAAATTAAAATCACATTCTCTTAAAACAAAAAAATAAGTAAGAATGACTAAAATTATAAATAAAATACTTGATAAAATATATTTCTTCATAAATATCCCTTATTTAAGTATAACACAAAAACTATATTAAAAAAGATATTTTAGATTTTTATTAACATACTTGTAACATTTAATTAATTTTTTTATATAAAAAAAATAACTATTCTGATAAAATAGTCATCTTAGTTTAAATAACTTCTCCGCTTAATTTAAAATTACTCTCCATAATTTTAAATATTAACTAAATATTATCAGTATTTAGTGCAGATAGCTTATCTTTAGAGTTTTCTTTCTCTTAAAACAATTGCTTTTACTTAGCGTAGATAAGATTATTATTACATAATTTATTTACTAATAAATATAAATTTCACACATAGCAACATTATTATAAAATATAATAACTTCTAACTATGACTACTCAATATATTATTCTTACTAAGTAATTATATTATAATATTATTATTATATTTTGTCAATATATGAAAGATAAAAT
>CANQXB010000037.1 GCA_947627805.1 uncultured Bacilli bacterium | reverse complement strand
AAAAAATATTGGGTAGGTAAAAACACTTGTAAATAAAATGTTAATGTGGTATAATTACCAAGAACCCAAAAAAGGTATGTAATCCGCTTAAATGAAATATATATTAATGATTACAGGTAATAATTTTAGAAAGGAGTGAAGAAATGGCTAATTTAGTTGATAAGATTAATGAACGTCATATTCGTAAAGACATTCCCGAGTTTAGAGTAGGTGACACAGTTCGTGTTGATGTTTGGGTAAAAGAAGGTAAGAAAGAAAGAATCCAAGCCTTTGAAGGATTAGTAATTGCTAAAAAGGGTGGAAGTGTTTCTGAAACTTTCTCTGTTCGTAAAACATCTAGTGGGGTAGGAGTAACAAGAATATTCCCAGTTAATGCCCCAACTATTGATAAGATTACTGTTGTAAAACGCGGAATGGTTAGAAGAAGTAAACTTAACTTTATTAAAGGTATGCGTAAAGAATATAAGGTTAAAGAAAGAAATTAAGGTTAAGGCCTTTTTTTCTTTTAGTTTAGACTAGAGGTGAATTATGAAAATAATTAAGGAATTAATTCCTTATGTTGTTATTGTTTTAGTGGTTTTTTTAATTAGAACCTTTATTGTAACTCCAATTGTTGTTCAAGGTGATAGTATGGTTCCAACCTTAAAAGGGAATGAATTAATGCTTCTTAAAAAATATGATAAAAAATATTCACGATTTGATATTGTAGTCGTTAAAAAAGGAGTATATAAAGATAACTTAATTAAAAGAGTTATTGGGCTTCCAGGTGAAAAAATAGAATATAGTCATGGAAAACTATATATAAATGATAAAGAAATAGAAGATACTTATGCCTATGGTGATACCGAAAGTTTTAAAAGTATTACTTTAAAAGATAACGAGTATTTCTTAATGGGAGATAATAGAGAAGTATCTTTAGATAGTCGTTTATTAGGGCCAATTACTTATGATGATATAAATGGTACTGTAGGAATAGTTTTATTTCCCTTTAATCGTTTTGGTAAAGTTAAATAAGATTACTTAAGATTTTTAAGTAATTTTTTTTATATCATAGGAAAGTCATGCAAAAAGTGAAATTATTTGTTGACATTCATTTGTTCGCATGATATAATTAGTCTATGAGATAGGGGGAAATTAAAAATGGCGGTAAAAACTGTTAAAGAAATCAAAAAATTAATCGATAAAGTAATACTACCAGGATATACTTATAAAACTAATTTTAGTTCTAAAGAATTTTTAATTCAATTAAACGATTTAGTAATTAAAGCAGAATTAATTCAAAGGGATGATAAAATGGTTTACGAATTTATGTTAGATACTCAATTTAGTAGAGAACATTTAGTAAATTATGATGAAATAGTCATGATTAATAAAATAATTGTATTACTAGAAGAAAATCGCCAATTTGTTTTATCTAAATTTAAAAAATATACTGTTGAAGAATATCAACGGGAGCAAGAACTCAAAGATAAGCAAAGTGAAGAATTTTTAAAATTTTTAGATGAAATGGTTAGAAATAAGTTGAAAAATCCATATAATTAATAATTCTACTATTGAACTAATTTGTCAAGAATTAATGTTACCAAAAAAATAAGACATAAAACTATAAATATTGTTAAAAGAAAGGAAGTGACTTTTATGGTGAGTAAAAAATCAAATAAAATAGTAAATAAAAGAGAAAATAGTCAATATACTGATAATATTTTTGAAAGTATAAAACATTTAGATGAATATGGGAATGAATATTGGTATGCGCGTGAATTACAAAAGGTGTTAGACTATAAAGATTGGAGAAATTTTGAAAAAGTAATAGATAAAGCAATCATATCAGCAAAAAATAGTATTTCAAATAGAAGAGATTGGGTTGTTGAAGTCAACAAGCCAATAAAAACTGGTAAAGGAAAAAAAGAAATAATTAAAGATTATAAATTGTCTAGATATATCTGCTATCTAATAGTGCAAAATGCTGATCCAAATAAAGAAATAGTTGCTTTGGGGCAAACTTATTTTGCCGTTCAAACAAGAAAACAAGAAATTACAGAGTAAGAATATGAAACTTTATCAGATGATGAAAAAAGATTTTATCAAAGAAAATTAACTAAGCAAGGTAATTATACTCTCCAAAAAGTTGCTTCATCTGCTGGTGTTAAAAATATGGCAGAATTTCATAATGCAGGTTATAGAGGTTTATATAATGGTGAAACAGCTGATGATATTTTTAAAAGAAAAAAGTTGCGTTATCGAGAAGATATATTAGATAATATGAATGAAGATGAATTGGTGGCTAATTTATTTAGAATAAATCAAACAAAACAAAGACTAATAAGAGATAACGTAAAGGGTGAAGATAATGTCAGGGCTGTTCATTACGAAGTTGGTAAAAAGGTACGAAAAGCTATTCAAGATATTGGAGGAATGATGCCAGAAGAAATGCCGACACCTAAGAAAAGTTTAAAAGAACTTGAAAGAGAAAAGAAACAGTTGGAAAATAGGGAACAAGAAAAACTTGAAGAAATTAAATAATTTATGGGAGTGATAAAAATGAATGAAAATAAGACAAATATAAATTGGTACCCGGGACATATGGCTAAGACAAGAAGAAAAATAATTGATGAATTAAAAAATATTGATATAGTTTATGAATTAGTAGATTCTAGAATTCCTAAATCGAGTAAAATTAAAGATATTGATAATTTAATTAAAAATAAAAAAAGAATTTTAATAATGACTAAAAAAGATTTATGTGATTTAAATATTACTAATAAATGGGCTAAATATTATGAAAATAAAGGCTATTATGTTTTAATTGTGGATTTGAAAAATAATGATGATTACAAAAAAATTATTAAAGTAACTCATGAAATAACTAAAGAAATTCAAAATAATCGAAAAGATAAAGGATTAAAAGAAAAAGCAATAAGAGCCTTAGTATTAGGAATACCTAATACGGGTAAAAGTACTCTTATAAATAAAATAACTGGTAAAAAAGTAGTTAATGCCGAGAATAGACCAGGAGTTACTAAAGAAATGCAATATTTAAAAACCAATGTCGGAATTGTTCTTTTAGATACTCCAGGTATATTATGGCCTAAATTAGATGATGAAGTAGGAGCTTTAAATATTGCTGCTACTGGGGGAATAAAAAAAGAAGTTTTAAATTTAGATGAAATTTGTGTTCATATTTTAAATACTCTTTATGAAATGTATCCCGAAAAATTAAAAAATGAATATAATATTGTGAACAACGATGTTATGGAAATGTATGAAACAATAGGAAAAAGAATAGGGGCTATTAAAAATAATGAAATAGACTTTGAAAAAGTTAGTCTAAAGGTATATAATGATTTAGTGGGTGAAAAAATTAAAGGAGTAACATTAGATAAATGGGAGTAGATTTATTAAAATATGAGAAAAAATTAAATAAAGAAGGCTATAAGTTAATTGCGGGTGTTGATGAAGCTGGACGCGGACCATTAGTAGGACCCGTTGTTGCAGCGGCAGTAATATTACCTCAAGGCTATAAGTTAGAAGGATTAAATGATTCTAAACAACTCACTCCTAAAAAAAGAGATTTGTTTTTTGAATGTTTAAATAGAGATGCTCTTAGTATTGGGGTAGGAATTGTTTCGGCCAAAGAAATTGATGAAATAAATATTTTAGAAGCTTCAAGAAAAGCGATGAATATAGCTTTAGATAATTTAAGTATTGCTCCCGATTATATTTTAACTGATGCTATGAAATTAGAAAGAGAAGTTCCCGTTTTACCAATAATTCATGGGGATGCTTTAAGTTTAAATATTGCGGCAGCTTCTGTAATTGCTAAAGTTACGCGAGATAGGATTATGGTGGAATATGGTAAACTTCATCCCGAGTACGAATTTGCCACCCATAAAGGGTATCCGACTAAAAAACATCTTGAATTAATGCAAAAATATGGTATATTAGAAGAGTACCGCAAAACATATAAACCGGTTCGGGATTTAATAGAAAAGAGTAGTAAAAATGGAATCAGAAGTTAAAAAAAATAAAAAAAGTATTTTTAAAGATACATATATCAGTAATCTTCTTTTAATGATTGCGACATTGTTTTTGATTGAGTTAATTTTTAGAAAAATGAATAATTTTGCTATTTTTGATTATGCAACTTTAAGAATATTTTTAAGTGTGTGTCTATTTTCTTTAGTGATAACTTTTATTAGTAATTTATTTAAGAAAAGATGGTTAAGAAATATTATCAATTTATTATTTGTTTTTGTTTATTCTTTATATACTTGGTTACAAGTAGGTTTTATCAATTATTTAGGAGTTTATATATCATTTCATACGACAAGTCAATTTGGGGCTGTTAAAGATTATTTATTTGATTATTTAAATTCTTTTAAATGGACTCATCATTTATTATATATTCCTTTTTTAGTAATGCTTTTAATTTATATTTTTGCCTTTAGAAAAAAGGAATATCGGAAAGGAAAATTTAAAAATAAAGTATTTTGTTTAATTCCTAGTTTAATTGTTCTTGGTGGCCTATATTATGGGACGTTAGTTGTTCCTTTTATGCAAAATAGTTTTCAAATTAAAAGTAATATTAAATTATTCTTAAATCCTGATGTGCCAACTGTTGCGGTTAATCAATTTGGGACAACTGTTTTTGGCATTATGGATTTAAAGAGTTATTTATTCCCAGTTGCGGAAGAAGAAACAGTTTTTAATCCTACTTATCCTAATGAAAGTGGTTCTACAACTAAAGAAGTGTCTGATGCTTTAGACCATATTGCGGAAGAAGATGACAATGTTAGATATAGTAGTTTAAATAAATATTTTGCTTCCCAAAGTGTAACTGATTATAATGAATATACAGGAATGTTTGAAGGAAAAAATGTTATTGTTATTTTAATGGAATCTGTTAATGAGGCCATTATTAATGAAAAAGAATTTCCTAATTTTTATAAACTTTATAGTGAAGGATGGCATTGGGAAAATAATTATTCCCCAAGAAATAGTTGTGCGACGGGCAATAATGAATTTAGTGCCATGACAGGATTATTTTCTATTTATAATGCTTGTACTTCCAATGTTTATAAAGATAATACTTATTTTGAAGCTATATTTAATTTATTTAATAATAAAGGTTATCGGACAACAGGTATGCATGATTTTGTAGAATGGTATTATAAAAGAAAAACTATTCATCCAAATATGGGAGCCCAAACTTATTATGGCGCTGATACTTTAGGAATTAAAACAGCTAGTTATTATGGTGAATGGCCAAGTGATATTGAATTTTTTGAAAAGGGCCTAGATATTATTTTAAATGATGAAAGTGATAAACCATTTATGACTTGGTTTACTACAGTTACTTCCCATCAACCTTATACTAATGAATCAACTTATGGTAATTTACATAAAGATTATTTTATGTCTTTAGGTTATTCAAGTGCTGTCAGTCGTTATTTATCAAAATTAAAAGTTGTTGATGATGCCATTGGGACTTTAGTAGATAGATTAAAGAGTGCTGGAGTATATGATGATACGGTAATTGTTTTAATGGCGGACCATTACCCTTATGGTTTATCTAAAAGTCAAGTAGCGGAAATGATAACTCATGATTTAAAAGATTATGAAATTGAAAGAACTCCTTTAGTAATTTATAATTCCGAAATGACTCCGAAAACATTTACCGAATATAACTTCTATTTAAATTTAGTACCAACCCTTGCTAATTTAATGAATTTAGATTATGACCCAAGATTATATTTAGGTCATGATGTCCTATCTAAAGATTATGAATCGATGGTTATTTTTGCGGATGGCTCATGGAAGAATGAGAAAGCTTACTATAATGCTTCTACAAGTAAAATAACATTTTATGAAGAAAATGCTTATACAGAAGAAGAAATTCAAGCGATTAATGCTGAGGTTGATTTAAAAATTTCAATGAGTAGTAAAGCTATTAAGAGCAATTATTTTAATTATTTAGAAAATAAAATTGCAGAATATGAAGAAAATCAAAAAGAAGATGCAAATGAAGAAGAACTTCCTTTAGAGGAAGAATAGAAAAATTCCTTAAAGGGAATTTTTTCATTTATTTATCACATTTGTGTTATACTATTTTCATGTAGGTGGTTTTATGAATATTTTAGTTGTGGATGATGAAGCTTTAATTAGAAGTGTTATTAAAGAATATTTAACTTTAGAAGAATTTAAAGTTTATGAAGCTGAAGATGGAATTAAAGCCATTGAAGTAGTTAAAGAAAATCCTATTGACTTAGTTATAATGGACATTATGATGCCTAATATGGATGGTTATACAGCTTGTAAAGAAATCAAAAAAATTAAAGATATTCCTTTTATAATGCTGTCTGCTCGAAGTGAAGAATACGATAAATTAATTGGTTTTGATTTAGGAATAGATGATTATGTTACAAAACCTTTTAGCCCTAAAGAATTAGTCGCTCGAGTTAAAGCCATTACCAAAAGAAATATTAAGAATAATGATTTAGTTATTGCGGGTCTCAAAATTGATGACTTAGCTCATGAAGTATATGTTGATGGTAAACAAATTATTTTAACTCCTAAAGAATATGATTTACTTAAATATTTAATGGAAAATAAAAATATTGCTTTATCTCGTGAAAATTTATTATCAAATATTTGGGGATATGATTTTTATGGTGATGATAGAACAGTTGATACACATATTAAAACTTTAAGAAGTAGATTGGGTAAATATCGAGATATAATTAAAACAGTAAGAGGAATGGGTTATAAAATTGAAGATAAAGGCTAAATTAAAAGGAATAGAATTTAAAAGTTTAATAATTATACTTATATTTAATGTAGGAATAATTCTTTTTATCTGGTTTTATGTTTCTTTTGTTTTTGGGGCTCTCTATAAAAATTATCAAATTAACAAATTAAATGATATGGTGCAAATTTATTCTAAAAGCAGAGAAGATGTCAACATTTTATCGGAAAGACTCGCTTATAATAATGAAGTATGTATTAAAGTAATAGATGAAACTTATGCTACTTTTAACTATAATACTTTACAGAATGGTTGTCTTTTAAATTATGATGATAGTCTTATAAATAAAACCATAAATAAATTTATAAATTCCAATGATAAAAGTAATTACTATCGGATGTTTAATCCTTATACTAAAACTCAAGGTATTCTTTATGCTATTAAAAATGATAATAACAATATTTTTATTTATAGTAATTTGGAGAATGTTTCTAGTTTTGTTAAATTATTTAAAAGTCAAATAATTTACTTTGTTATTTTAATGATATTATGTGCTATTTTAATATCGATGTTTATTGCTAGTAAAACTACCAAACCAATTAGAGAAATAACTAAAAAAGCTCGGAATATTGGTCAAGGTAAATATGATACGAAATTTCCTAAAAATGGAGTATTAGAAATTGAAGAATTATCTCAAACTTTAGAAGAAGTTCAAAAAGAATTAAGAAAAAGTGATGAAGTAAAAAGAGACTTATTAGCTAATGTTTCCCATGATTTAAAAACTCCTCTTACAATGATTAAAGCTTATGCCGAAATGATTAAAGATATATCTTATAAAGAACCAGAAAAAATGCAAGAGCATTTAAATATTATAATGGAGGAAGCTGATAGACTAACTGGTTTAGTTAATGATATTTTAGAACTTTCAAAAGTTCAAAATAATGAATACATGTATAATTATGAAGAATATGATTTAGTTAAAGAAATAAAAAAGATTATTAAAAGATATGAAGTTATGGAATATTTAGAGAATTATAATTTTGTTTTAGATATGCCTAAAAAGGCTCTTATTAAAGCTGATAAAGATAAAATTAATCAAGTAATTTATAATCTTTTAAATAATGCCATTAATTATACTGGTAAAGATAAAACAGTATATATTAATATTAAAAAAGAAGAAGAAGCTTATTTAGTAGAAATAAAAGATACCGGTAAAGGTATAAAAAAACAAGAAATAAATTATATTTGGGATAAATATTATAAAAACGAAAAGAATCATCAAAGAAATATTGTTGGTACAGGTTTAGGATTATCAATTGTTAAAGAAATTTTAAGTAAACATAATTTTGAATATGGAGTTAAAAGTAAAGTAAACCAAGGTTCAACTTTCTATTTTAAAATTCCTCTTTAAACTTTCTTATTTTGAACACTAAATTTTCATATATTTTAGATATGATTAGAGTGTAAGGAGGATTGATAAATAAATATAAATCTTAAATCTAAAACTCACACTATACTTTAAGAACTATAATGATTAATTTATTATAGTTCTTTTTTGACTAGATGTTTATT
>CANQXB010000036.1 GCA_947627805.1 uncultured Bacilli bacterium | reverse complement strand
GCGATGAATCCCTACTTTGGGAATATGTGAATGAGCTTGTAAGTACCATGATGCGGACTTATAATTATGAGTTTATTAGAACTCCAATTTTTGAGGCTAGTGAGCTTTTTCATCGTTCAGTAGGAGAATCATCAGATATTGTCAAAAAAGAAACTTATGATTTTAAAGATAAGGGAGATAGAAATCTTACTTTAAGACCCGAAGGAACAGCTGGAGTAGTCCGTTCTTATATTGAAAATAAAGCTTATGCTTTACCAGATATTAAGAAGTATTATTATAATGGGACAATGTATCGTTATGAAAGACCCCAAAGTGGTAGGTTAAGAGAATTTACGCAATTTGGAGTGGAAGTTTTAGGAAGTGATAATCCTTTAATTGATGCCGAAGTTATTAGTTTACAATATAAAATATTAGAAACATTACATATTAATAATTTAGAAGTAATGATTAATTCTTTAGGAGATGCCGAATCTAGAAAGAATTATAAAGAAGCTTTAGTTAAATATTTAGAACCCAATTTAGATAAATTATGTGATGATTGTAAGGAAAGATTTAAAACTAATCCTTTAAGAATTTTAGATTGTAAAGTTGATAAAGATAGTGAAATATTAAAAAATGCTCCCAAAACTATTGATTATTTAAATAAGGAAAGTAAAGAAAGATTGGAAACTATTTTAAAATATTTAGATATTATGGATGTTGATTATGAAGTAAATCCGAATATTGTAAGAGGTTTAGATTATTATGAGCATACTGTTTTTGAAATTGTTTCTTTGGATTATAATGAAACTGAGCATAGTGTTTTAGGAGGCGGTGGCCGTTATAACAAGTTAATTAAAGAATTAGATGGTCCCGATAGTTATGGCATTGGTTTTGCTTGTGGGATGGACCGCATTATTAATATTTTAAAAGATATGGAGCTATATAAAGATATTAAAAGACAAGTTGAAGTTTATATTATGTATGTGTCCGAAGAAGAAAAATTACATGCCATTGATATTGCCCAAAATTTACGTCTTAATGGAGTTATTACGGAACTTGATAATATGGGTAAATCTTTAAAAGGACAATTTAAAGAAGCGGATCGATTACAAGCTAAATTATTAATTATTTTAAATAATGAAGATTTACAAAAAGGACTTGTTAATGTTAAAGATAATGCGACTAAAGAAGAAGAAAAAGTCGATTTAGGAGAAATTGTCGAATATATTATTGGCAATTTATAAGGAGGAAGTATGGAAAATATTTATAGAAGTCATTATTGTGGTGATTTAAGAGTCGAAGATGTTGGAAAAAAAGTGCGTGTTGCTGGATGGATTAATTCGATTCGTAATTTAGGAAGTTTAGTTTTTATTACTTTAAGAGATGAAAGTGGGATTGTCCAAATAATTAGTGAAGATGCAGAAAGTTTTAAAGATATTACAAGAGAAAGTACGGCAACAATTACGGGTGAGGTTCGCAAAAGAACTGATGTTAATCCCAATATGCCTACGGGAGAAATTGAAATTGTTTTAGAAAGCATCGAAATACTGGGTAAATGCTTAAATGTATTACCTTTTGAAGTTAATAGAAGTAAAGAAGCATCTGAAGAAACAAGACTTAAATATCGTTATTTAGATTTAAGAAATAAAGAAGTTCATGATAATATTAAATTAAGAGTAGAAGTTATTGATTTTATTCGTCAATTAATGAAAGAAATGCATTTTACCGAATTACAAACGCCAATTATTACGGCTAGTAGTCCGGAAGGAGCTCGTGATTTTGTTATTCCTTCTAGAAATTATAAAGGGAAATTTTATGCGCTTCCCCAAGCTCCCCAAATCTATAAACAACTTTTAATGGTCTCTGGCTTTGACCGCTATTTTCAAATTGCTCCTTGTTTTCGGGATGAAGATTGCCGGGCTGATCGAACTTTAGAATTTTATCAATTAGACTTAGAAATGAGTTTTGCAACGGAAGAAGATGTTTATTTAGTGGGTGAAAAAGTCTTCTATGAAACATTCAAAAAATTTGGGAATAAAGAAGTATCTAAACCACCATTTAGAAGAATACCTTATAAAGAAGCCATGGCTAAATATGGTAGTGATAAACCTGATTTACGAAATCCTTTAATTATTGAAGAAGTTAGTACCATATTTAAAGATAGTGCTTTTAATGGTTTTAAAGGGAAAACCGTTTTAAGTATTAAAGTAGATACTTGTGATAAACCTAATTCTTGGTATAAAAAATTAGAAGAATTTATGAAAGAAAAAGGAGCTCAAGGTCTGGCTTATTTAAAATGTGAAGATAATGAATTAAAAAGTACGATTACGAAATTCTTAAATGAAGAAGAAATTACTAATTTAAAAGATACTTTAAATATACAAAATGGTAATGTTATCTTTATGATTGCCGGAGGTAAAGATACCTTTAAGTTAGCTGGTATTTTAAGAAATAAACTAGGAATAGAACTAGATTTAATTGATAATACTAAATTTGAATTTTGTATTATTAATGATTTTCCAATGTATGAATATAATGAAGAAGATAAAAAATGGGATTTTGGTCATAATCCATTTAGTATGCCTAAAGGTGGCTTAAAAGCTTTAAATAATGAAAATATTGAAGACATTGTAGCATATCAATATGACTTTGTTTGTAATGGTAATGAAATGGCTTCCGGAGCTGTAAGAAATCATGATATTGAAATTATGAAAGAAGCCTTTAGAATAGCGGGTTATGATGAAGAAGTAATTAAAAATAAATTTAGAAGTTTATATACAGCCTTCCAATTTGGAGCTCCTCCTCATGCTGGTATGGCTCCGGGAATTGACCGCATTATTATGCTTTTAAAAGATGAAGAAAACTTAAGAGAAGTTCAATTATTCCCCCCAAATGTATCAGGTATGGACCTTCTTATGGGTAGTCCAAACACCTTAGATGAAAAACAATTAAGGGAATTACATATAAAAGTAAGAGACTAAAAAGGAGATGAAATAATGGATTTAAGAGATTTATTTAAAGATACTAAAGAGTATCTTGGGAAGAAGGTTACTATCAATGGTTGGATAAGAAATCATCGGGACCAAAAGACTTTTGGCTTTATCGATTTTTCTGATGGTACCCATCAAAAACATTTACAAGTTGTTTATGATGAAAAGTTAAGTAATTTTAAAGATGTTCAAAAATATTTAGTTGGGTGTGCCATTTCCGTTACGGGTGAAATAGTGGAATCTAAAGGTAACCAAGATATTGAAATGCAAGCTGAAGAAATTACCCTTTTAGGAAATTGCCCCGAAGATTACCCCATTCAGCCTAAAAGACATACGAGAGAATTTTTAAGAGAACAAGCTTACTTAAGACCAAGAACTAATCTTTTTCAAGCCGTCTTTAGAGTAAGAAGTATAGCGGCTTATGCCATTCATAAATATTTTCAAGAAAGAGGTTATGTTTATTTTCAAGCGCCTTTAATTACTTCAAGTGACTGTGAAGGAGCCGGAGAAATGTTCCAAGTAACAACCATTCCTTTAGATAAAATTAAAGGGGAAGTAGATTACTCTAAAGACTTCTTTGGTAAAATGACTAATCTTACCGTAAGTGGCCAATTAGAAGCGGAAACTTTTGCCATGGCTTATAAAAAGACTTATACTTTTGGTCCCACTTTTAGAGCGGAAAATTCCAATACTAAAACCCATGCTTCTGAATTTTGGATGATTGAACCCGAAATTGCTTTCTGTGATTTAGAAGGTGATATGGACATTATGGAAGATATGCTTAAATATGTTGTTAAATATGTTTTAGATAATGCTCCTGAAGAAATGGATTTCTTTGATAAATTTGTCGAAAATGGTTTAAAAGAAAAACTTATAAAACTTATAAATAGTAAATTTACGAGAATTGACCATGAAGAAGTCATTAAAATCTTAAAAGAAGCTCCGGTTAAATGGGAATTTCCTCCCGAATATGGCGAAGATATTGCCAAAGAACATGAAAAATATATTACAGAATACTTTAATGGACCTGTATTCATTAAAAATTGGCCTAAAGATATTAAAGCTTTCTATATGAAATTAAATCCTGATGGTAAGACGGTGGCCGCAGTTGATTTAGAAGTCCCTGGAGCCGGAGAATTAATGGGTGGTAGTCAAAGAGAAGAAGACTATACCAAACTTACAAAGAGAATGGAAGAATTAAAAATGAGTCAAGATGGTATGGAATGGTATCTTAACTTAAGACGTTATGGTGGTTGTGTTCATTCAGGGTTTGGCATGGGCTTTGAAAGATTACTTATTTATTTAACAGGAGTTGATAATATAAGAGATGTTATTCCTTACCCAAGAACTCCGAAATCTTGTGATTATTAGAGGTTAAGTATGAAATTTACAGAAGAATTAATAGATGATTTAGCGGCCAAATTATTAATTGGCTTAACTAAAGAAGAAAATAAACTTATTTTAAGTGAATTTAACATTATTGATGAAACTATGGAATTAATTACGAAAATTCCTAATATTAAAGAAGTAGAACCAATGACACATACTTTAGATGATTTTTCTTATACACCAAGAGAAGATGAAATTGAAGAAAGTATTTCCATTGAAGATATTTTAGCTAATTGTGATGCTTATGAAGGAAGAGAAGTCAAAGTCCCAAAAGTTGTAGGAGGGGAATAATGAAAACAATAAAAACGATTGAAGAATTACATCAAATGCTAATTAATAAAGAAATTACTTCAGATGAATTAGTTAAAGATTCCTTAAAAAAAGCCCATCTTTTACAAACTAAATGTAATGCTTTTGTAACAATATTAGATGATGCTAAAGGTAAGGAAGTAACAGAAGATTTATTATCAGGTATTCCTTATGGTATTAAAGATAATTATTCTACCAAAGGCATTTTATCAACGGGTTCATCTAATACTTTAAAAGATTATGTTCCCTTTTTTAGTGCCACAGCTGTTTTAAATTTAGAAAAACATCATGTTGTTCCCATAGGAAAAACGGCAATGGATGAATTTGGCATGGGGGGAAGTGGAACCACAGCTCATACTGGAAACATTTTAAATCCATGGGATACAACTAGAATGGCGGGAGGTTCATCTTCGGGTAGTGCGGCTTCTGTAGCAGCTGGAGTTTATCCTTTTGCTTTAGGAAGTGATACCGGAGACTCCATTAGAAAACCCGCAGCTTTTTGTGGAATTGTGGGCTATAAACCAACTTATGGAATGATTAGTCGTTACGGCTTATTTCCTTTTGCCTCTTCTTTAGACCATTGTGGTTGTCTTACGCGTTCCGTAAAAGATGCAGCGATTGTTGTCGATGCTATGAAAGGAATCGATAAAAACGATTTAACTAGTTGGGATTCTCAAGATATTCATTTATTTGAATCTCTTGATGGTAATGTAAAGGGTAAAAAATTATTTTATATAAAAGAAATAGTTAATCTAGAAAATTACCCTGATGCTTCCTTAGAACTTAAAGAACATTTAAATAATTTTTATCATACTTTAGATTATTTAAAAGAAGAAGGAGTAACAATTGAAGAAGTAAGTATTGAGCAAAATCTTATTAATACCATATTTAGTGTTTATGAATGCCTTTCTTGTGCGGAAGCTACTTCCAATATGTCTAATTTAACCGGTATAATCTTTGGCCCTAGAGGGGAAGGAAAAGGGGTAAATGAAATGATGAAAGAGCATCGGACCAAAGGTTTTTCTTCCCTTATTAAAAGAAGATTCGTGATTGGCTCATATATCTTACAAAAAGAAAATCAAGAAAGATATTTTGTTAATGCCCAAAGGGTAAGAAGATTAATTGTTGATAAAATGAAGGAATTATTTAAAACTTATGATGGTTTAATTATGCCTGTAAGTACGGGACCGGCTCCTTATATTGATGGGAGTAAAGATGAAATTACTAAAGATAATACCACTAATTTAGAAGAACATTTACAAATAGGTAATTTTGGTGGTTTTCCTTCAATTACTATTCCAAATGGTTTTATCAATAATCTACCAGTGGGAATAAATATTACTGGTAACTGTTATGATGATGCCAATGTTTTAAATATTGCTTATGCTCTTGAGAGTAAGATGCCTTATAAAAATCAAGTGGCACCAATACTAAAGGAGGATGAATAATGGGAAAATATAAAGCCGTTATCGGCCTAGAAATGCATTGTGAAATGCAAAGTAATTCCAAAGTCTTTTCTAGTGCTCGTAATTCCTATAATGATAATCCTAATGCTAATATTAGACCTCTTGATATGGCTTTTCCCGGTACTTTACCTACCGTTAATATAGAGTGTATTCGTAAATCTTTATTAATGGCTTTAATATTAAATTGTCAAATACCAAAATATATGTATTTTGATCGGAAAAACTATTATTACCCCGACCTTCCTAAAGGTTATCAAATAACGCAAATGCATGAGCCAGTTGGTGTAAATGGTCATATTACTATTGATGTCGATGGTCAAAGTAAAGAGGTATTAATTCATGATATTCACTTAGAAGAAGATAGTGCTTCTTTGGACCATTATAGTACCATATCTTTAATTGATTATAATCGTTCGGGTGTTCCTTTATTAGAGTTAGTTACAGAACCTTGTTTAGCATCTTCTAAAGAAGCAGTGGCTTTTTTAGAGTACATGAGAAGAGTTTATCAATATGCTAATGTTTCAGAAGCTGATACCAAAAAAGGTCAAATAAGATGTGATGTCAATGTTTCTATAATGGATGAAGATGCCAAAGAATTAGGAACTAAAGTGGAAATCAAAAATGTCAATTCTTTTGCTAATGTGGCCACGGCGATTGAATATGAAATTAAAAGACAAAGTGAACTTAAAGATGCCGGAAGATATGATGAAGTTGAACAAGAAACGAGAAGATTTGATGAAGAAACAGGGACTACAATAAGAATGCGGGGAAAAGTGGACGCTATCGATTATAAATATTATGTAGAACCAAATATTCCTAAATTTAAAATTGAAAACTCCTGGTTAGAAGAAATTAAAAAAGATATTCCTATTCTTCCAAGAGAAAGAAAATTAAACTATCAAAATAATTTAGGATTATCCGAATATGATGCTAATATTATCATAAAAGAAAAAGATTATGCCGATTATTTTGAAGAATGTGTCCAATTAGGAATTGACCCTAAAGTAGCCGCGAATTATTTAACTGGTCCTATTATTGCTTATTTAAATAAAGAAGGCTTAACTTTAAAAGATTTTTATTTAATACCTGCTTATTTAAAAGAAATAACTGAAGAAGTAGCTAAAGGAACTATTTCTTCTAAACAAGCCAAAGATATCTTTAATAAATCATTAGAGGAAAAATTAGAACCTAAAAATTATTTAAGTGATAATAAACAAATTTCTGATGAAAAAGAACTAGAAGAAATAATTAACCAAATATTAGAAAATAATCCTAGTCAAATAACTGAATATCAAAATGGCAAAACTAATTTATTTCAATATTTTGTTGGCCAAGTTATGAAAGAAACTAAAGGTAAAGCTAATCCTAATATAGTTAGAGATATTTTAAATAAGAAACTTAATTAAACTGATACTTATATCAGTTTTTTTAATTTTATGATATAATCAAGTAGGAGGTATCTTTATGAATAATAATACAAACCAACTAATACAAAGATTACAAATTGAATTTAAAAAACAATATAGAAGTGGAGTTTATGGCTACACTCAAAGACATCTTGCCTACAATTCCAATAAAATTGAAGGAAGTACTCTTACGATAAAACAAACAAGTGCTATATTTGATACCGGTTCTTTAAGTCCTAATGATACTTATATTAGAACTAAAGATATTGAAGAGACTACGGGACATTTTTTAATGTTTAATTATATGTTAGAAACTTTTAAAGAAGATTTAAGTGAAGATTTAATTAAAAAATATCATTACTACTTAAAAAGTGGAGTGTTTGAAGATATTGCTAATGGTTTTCCTATTGGGGAATATAAAAACCGTGCTAATCGAGTATCAGATATTAAAACTACTGCTCCTATGGAAGTACCTCATAAAATGCAAGAATTATTAAAAAAATATAAGGAATTAGAAAACGTTACTTTGGAAGATATTGCCAAATTTCATGTAGAATATGAAAGCATTCATCCTTTTCAAGATGGAAATGGCCGCACAGGAAGAATAATTATTTTTAAAGAATGTTTAAAAAATAATATATTTCCCTTAATTATTGAAGATGAAAGAAAACAAGAATATTATGATGCTTTAAATGAAGCTCAAAAAAATAATGATTATCAAAAAATTATTGATTTATTTATTAGAGAACAAAAAATTTATTATGATAATGTTAAAGATTTAATTTAA
>CANQXB010000035.1 GCA_947627805.1 uncultured Bacilli bacterium | reverse complement strand
GATATTTTACCATCTTCATCTAATATTGTTTCATATTTTTCTTTTAAATTTTCTAAAAATTCTTCACAATTCATTTTTGAACCTCCTAGTAAATTATTTTACTTTCTTTCTAATTTTAATGTCTTTCCTTCTTCACTTATATTTAAATCTACTGTTTGCTCATTTGCTAAACCAAAATTATCTACTTCCCTTTGAGTATTCATAATTTCTTCAATACTTTTAATTGCCCCTTCTAGTTCATCTAATTTTTGTTTTTTAATTTCATGTAATGATTTTTTCAATTCTAATTCTTCAACAACAACTTCTTTTCTCTTTTTAGCATTTTCTAATTCTAAAGAAATATCTTCTAATTTGTATTTTTTATTAACCTTATTTATATTTATTATTGAAGATATAGGTATAGCTAATAATGACCCCGCTAAAAGAGCATCAAAAAAATATAATATTTTCATTCCAATTTCAGGAAAAGCTTTATGTTCAGCAATAATATATTCATAATGCCCAATGTAAGCCGCTCCCGCTAAAACAAGAAGAATAACAGCATCAAAAATGTTATTTAATACACCCATTGCTCCACCAGTTGGAGATGCAAAAAAACTTTTTAACTTTCCTTTAAATGATTTACCATTTTTCAAAATATATTCTTTTTCTTCTAATTTTTTAATTTTATCACTATGGTATAACTCATTATATTCTTGAACAAGTTTCTCAAATTCTATAGATAACTCTTTATCCTCAGTTAATATTGTTTCGTATTTATCATTTAATATTTTTAATAATTCTTCGTTATTCATTTTCAAAACCTCCAACTACTTTAATTTATTTTCTAGTTCTTGCCCTAACTAATCTTCTTTCCTCTCTATTTTCATAACTTAAATTTTCAAAATAATTTACTTCTTTTTCTTCTTCTCTAAAATTATATTTTTCTTTTAACTTTGCAATTTCTTTTTCTAATTCTGGTTTTCTTTCTTTTATTTCTTGTAATCTTTCTTCATAAATTGTGAGTTCTTCTTTTTCATACTTATGTTTACAAAATATACAACTTTCAGTGAAACCCAAACCCAAAGCCCAAACTAATAGAGATAAAATCATTTCTGCATTATCCCAACTAAAAGGTTTAAAAATGGGAGTAAATACTCCTAGAGTCATTATGAAAACTAACAAAACAGATATACTAAGTCTTTTATTTTGTCTCATAAATTTATTAATTTTATCTATACTTTCTAATAATTCTTCTTTTGTTTCTTCTAATATTTCTAATTCATCTTCTTTATTTAAAATATCTGCCATTTCTGTACTTTCAGCTTGAGCCTTAACAAAACGCATTCTTCCTTCTTCATTAGTTGTAATCCATTCATTATCTTTTATATTTTTAAATTCGACATTCATTTTCAAAACCTCCAGTAAAAATATTATAACACAGCATAAAAAAAGAAAAAAGAGATTTTCTCTCTTAATTCTTCGTAATTTTAACTTGAATTGTATTGGTTACTTCATAAGAAACTAATGGGTTATTGTTATCAACTTTTACTTTGATATCATGAACACCTTCACCAAGACCAGCAAGGTCAACATAAGCTCTTATATTACTTGCATTAATGGCATCAATATTAGATTTAACACCCTTAACTTGAACTTGAGGATGGGCTCCGGAAACAATAACCGCACTATAACCATCAGCTAAGTTTTTATTCGTAATATCACTAACTTCCACGGTCTTTTGCTCTTCATCACCAAAGGTTACTTTAATCGTCGCATTCTTCAAGCTAATATCTCTGACACCTTTAGGTTTTCTAATAACAACTGTATAATTTTCCACCGCATTAGAACCTGCTCCATCAACATTTATAACTACCGGAACTGATGTAATATCTTTAATGTCCGCTTCTTCCCCGTAAATATCTACAGATAGTGAAGCACTATTGTTGATGGTAATGGCCGCAATGGCTTTACCATTAACAAGATTACCAGTTGTAGTTACTTGAAGTGGTACCGTATTTTTATAACTTGATAACACAATTGTACCTGTTAATGACCCAGGAACAATTTCCACATTTTTAATTATTTCGCCATTAGAGTCATAAGCCACTAAAGGAATATTAGTTATTTCATAAGTACCTTCTTCTGTATACTTATCTTTACCTTCATATTCTTTATGTTCTCTTATTTCTTCTTTTGTATAAGTTAAAGATACTAAAGCTTTAATAGTGGAAATACTATTAATAGCTTCTTCACTACCTTTAACAACAACTTCACTACTATCTAAAGATACATTAGAAACACTAAGTTTACTATTTAATTTATCAATGTTAATAAGTTCATAATCAACTGATTTAACTTCACTTACTTTATCATTTATTTCCACATTTAAATAAGATGGGTCTAAGATATAATCAACAGAATCAATTGATTTAGAATAAGTAAAATAAACTTTATAAGTTCCGGCTTCGGTGTATTTAGATAAATTTAATTCTACTTCAAACTCCCCAAGTTGTTTAGCAAGATAGATATCACTTTTTCTTCCCGCAATTGTAATATCAACAGTTTCGGGAATGTTTTCCACTACAAAGGCTTCTTCATTATAAATAACATTAACCGGAACATTTTTAATAATTTCCGCTTCGGTATCGACTAAACTAATAACTTTATTATCAATTAGTAAGAAACATATCACCGCAAAAATCAAAGATAAAACAATTAAGAAATGCGGTCTATTTAATAATTTATTGAAACTAACATTACTGCCACTTGTCGCTTTCGAAATATTATAAACAAGTCTCGTAATAGGCATGATAATTATTTTATCAATAAATTTAAAGATGGCTTCAAAGAAACGATAAATAACTCGTCCTATTTTAATCAAAAACTTACGCATCTTCTTCACCACTTTCATCATCTTCGGCCTCGAAGAATACTTCCGACTTTGGACTTAATTCTTCAATTAATTTCATTCTAAATTCATCTAAGGTTAAATTATATAATAACTCATTATTGCAAGCGATAGAAATACGACCATTTTCTTCAGAGACTACTAAAGCTATGGCATCACTTTCTTCAGCAATTCCTAAAGCAGCTCTGTGACGTGTACCTAATCTTTTAGAAATACTTGGATTCATACTGGTTTTAAAGACAGCTCCCGCACAAGTAATTCTATCTCCTTGAATAATTACCCCACCATCATGCATTGGCGAATTAGGAAAGAAAATTGTTTCCAATAAATCATCCGTTAAATCGGCATAAACTTTAGTTGAATTTTTAATATATTCTTCTAAAGATATTTCTCTTTCAATAACAATTAAAGCTCCAATCCGATTCTTTTTAAAGTATTCGACACTTTTCATTATTTCATAAACAACTTTTTCTCTTTCATCAATAGTTAAAATTTTATGTCTTCCTAAAAGTTGCGTTCTTCCTAAAGACTCTAAAACACTTCTAATTTCCGGTTGAAAGATAACAATAATGGCTAAAGGTCCCCAAGCCACAATGTATTCAAGTAATACACCAACTGTATATAAATTTAATAAATCACTTAATATTTTAATAATAAGGATTATAACTACCCCTTTAACAATTAATACCATTTTGATATTATTCTTAACGTTTTTTAAGATATAATAAAATGCTAACCAAACAATACCAATATCGATAATCTTAGTAAATATACTCCATATTCCCGATAGGTCCATAAATTCACTCCTTTATTTAATCTTCAATTATTATAGCAAATTTTTTCTAAAATAAAAAGTCCCTTAGGACTCTATTTCTTCTTTTAGCTCTTCTTTTGGTTCTTCATTTTCTTTTTCTAATATATTAACTTCTTTAGTTTCGGGATTAATATCTTTCGTATTTACCACCATATCAGATAATTTTTTATCTTCGGTAACCATGATATTTTCTAATGATTCCTCATCTAGTTCTTCCTCTGATTTTTTTAATAAATCATTTTTATTTTTCTTGGTATCATAAATATACCCAATTAAAGCAAATAATAACAAAATGGTAATTGTTAAAAACCATGCATAATTACTTCCGATAAATTCCACAATTTTTTCCATCATAATCCTCCTAGTTAATTATATTATCTATTTCTTTTTTTATGAAATTTTTAATTCTTGATTCTCTGGTTCTATTTGAATAAAGGTATTACCATCATTTAAGATTACTTCCTTACCATCCAAATAGGTATATTTAGTTTGACATTCCCGACATTCTTTAGACCAATTTATTTTAACAGCATAACCACCCGTTATATAGTAGCCTTCGCCACTACCAATGTTATGTAAATCTTGTCGGTCATCATCATCACCAGGAATAGTGGTATTTTTAACTTTATAAGTAATAATATTCTTAACTTTTAATTGTTCACCTGTTGCACTATCTTTATGAATAGTGCCATTAACACTTCTTAAATATGTATGACTATTTTCATCATATTCATAAGTTACATAATTATTTTTGGCATAATAAATATCTACTTTAGAAGCTTTGGTATTATTTTCCATTTTTTCTATTTCTAATTCTTCCGCACTATATTTAAATAAATTAGGTTGATTAGTTTCCGTTTCGTATTTTAATCTTTCAATTCCCTTATTAATAAGTTCGGTACTTGTAAAACGACGATGGGAAATATTAACACCAGGAATACTAGCGGTCCAAAAGAATGATTTATCACTTATTTTATCTTTAGTATTATCAGAACCATAAGTAATACCATTAATATTATTAATACCTAAAGTTTTTAAATCACTTTGGGCTTTAGGACTATAACCCCAATGAACAAAAATAGCATCATTTTCTAAAACATAATCAAGATGATAATGTCTCGTACTTCTAATGGGACCAACTTCTTCTAAATTTTGGTCTTTAAATAAAGCCATAAATCTTGTTGAGCCATCCACATAATTAATTATTTCATAAACAATATAGGCTTTTTGTAATCCTTTTTGATTAGGTCTAGCATCTTTAGCATTATTAATCATAATTGCAATTGGCCTTGACTTACTTTCTTCATCAATAATTTGCACTTTTTTAACTTCTTCCTCTTGATGAGAATTGTTTTCAACTTCTTGGGGTTTTTCTTTTCTATTATTTAATAATATAAAACCCCCCATACCTATTAAAATAACTAAAACAATAACTCCGATAATTATAAGATTCTTTTTACTACTTTTTGGCATTTTACCTACCCTCTATCTTTTTTATATCTCGCACTTTTATAGCTTCTCTTTTATCATAATTTTTCTTACCCCTGCAGATACCTACACTTATTTTAAATAAGTTTTTCTTTAAATAACCTCTTATTGGTATTAAAGAATAACCATCTTTTTTACTGGCTTCTTCTAATTTTTTTATTTCTTTTTTATGAAGTAATAATTTTCTTTCTCTTCTTTCATCATGATTAAAGATATTACCTTCTTCATATTTAGCTATATACATATTAATTATATAAGCTTCATTATTTTTTATTCTTACATAAGTATCTTTTAAATCCGCTGAACCTTTTCTTAAAGATTTAATTTCGGTGCCCACCAAAACAATTCCCGCTTCAATTTCGGATTCTATAAAATAATCAAATTTAGCTTTGCGATTAATTATTTCCATCTTGCACCTCAAAGTCTATTATACCATCACTCTTTGAGGCATTCAAAACTTTTATGGTAACTTTATCACCAATACGATACATTTTGCTCTTATCTTGATTAACTAAGGAAAGCATTTCTGGTATATAGGTATAAAAACCATCAAGGGTACTTATATGCACTAAACCCTCAACTAAATTAGGTAGTTCGACAAAGAATCCAAAAGTAGTAACAGTTGTTATGATGCCATCATAAACTTCGCCAATATGGCTTTCCATATATTCAGCCATCTTCATATCGACAACATCTCTTTCAGCATCCACTGCTGCTTGTTCTCTTTCCGAAGAATGCTCTGCCACTTCCACTAAATATTTAGTATAATAATTAACCGTCTCTTTATCGATTCTTTTATCAAATAAATAAGTTCTTAATAATTCATGGACAGTCGTATCAGGGAATCTTCTAATTGGTGACGTAAAATGAGTATAGTTTTTTAAACCCAAACCAAAGTGCCCAATATTAGTAGCACTATAAATAGCTTTTTGCATACTTCGCAAAAGCATTTTGGAAAGAATACTTTTTTCTTCTAAACCATCTAATTCTTTTAATAAACGATTAATATCTCTTCCTGAAGAACTTATTCCTTTGGTATTTACTTTTATTTTTAACATTTTTAATAAACTTAAAAAGTCTTCAATCTTTTCTGGTTTCGGTTCGCCATGAACCCGGTATATAAAGGGTAAATCCATATTAGTTATATGCGTAGCCACTGTTTCATTCGCCGCTATCATAAAGTCTTCAATTAAATTTTCCCCTTCATGTTGTTCTCTTTTAACAATATCAATACATTTACCATTTTCATCTTGAATAATTTTAGCTTCTGGTATTTCAAATTCAATATAACCCATTTTTACTTTTCTTTTTCTTAAAATATGAGCTAGCTCATTCATTAATAATAATTCATCTTTAAATTCTTCATACCCACTAGGAACAATATTTTCCTCTAATATTTTATTCACACATTTATAAGTCATTTGTTTTCGACTTTTAATTACGGAAGGAAAAATATCATAATCCACAACTTTACCTTCTTTATCAATTTGCATCACACAACTAATAGCTAATCTTAAAACTCCAGGATTTAAAGAACATATACCATTCGAAAGCTCATGAGGTAACATCGGTATTACTCTATCAGCTAAATAAGAAGATGTCCCTCGAAGAAAAGCCTCATTATATAAATTTGTCCCTGGTCTTACATAATGACTAACATCCGCTATGTGAACTCCTAATTCATATAAATCTTTATTTTTCTTAATACTTATCGCATCATCGATATCTTTGGTATCATCACCATCAATAGTAAATATAACTTCCTCCGTTAAATCTTTTCTTCCTATCTTTTCTTCTTCTTTAACTTCTTCGGGAATATTTTCTAATTCTTTTAATGCTTCTTCACTAAAATCAATGGCAATATTATGTTTATAAGCAATTGTTACAATATCAATATCAGGATCATTTTTATGCCCAATAATTTTTAAAATAATCCCTTTAAAACGATTAGAATTTATTTGCTCTTTTAATTCAACTAAAACTTTATGACCATCAACTAAATTAGCAAAATGATTAATAAGTTCTACTTCAATATCTAATTTTTTATTATCTAATATTAAAGTAGGCTTATTATTAACATATAAAATTTCCCCAATAACAGTATTTACTTTTCTATCTAATATCTTTAAAACTTTACCTTCTAATTTATCATTTCTCGTAAATACATCTACTAAAACCATATCACCTTCAATGGCTCCATTTAAATTATCTTTACTAATAAATAAATCGCCATCTTCTTTTAATAAAAAAGCATAACCATTTTTCGTAACATCTATTTTACCAGTTAAAAGGGAAGCACAATCTTTCATTAACATATATTTTCCTTTTTTAGTTTCATGGACAATTCCACTTTTAATTAGTTCTTGCAGTTCATTTTGTAATTCTTTTAGTTCATTAGCACTTTTTAACTCTAAATAATCATTAATTTCGATTAATGTTTTCGCTTTATCTTCTAATCCTAAATATTCTAGTATTCTATCTCTCATCTGTATCCCCTCTTTTATATGTACAAATCTTTTCCCCATCATTAAAGGTTACTTCCACTGTATCATTTTTATTTATCTCTTCTTTAGTACAAGCATCAATTTCGGTATTAATTAATCCTTCTTTAATAATTTTATCTAAAGAAATAAAACAACCACTAGAAGTACATTCTTCTTTATGAGTTCCAACATAAACACAAGCAGCATCTTCCACATCTTTAATAAAAGAATTACAATTATTCTCTTCATTATCATTTAAAGTCTTAGTTAAATTAATGGTCACAATTACCCCTAAAGAAGCAATCAGTGCTATAACAGCTAATATTTCAATTAATGTAAATCCTTTATTATTCATAACTATCACATTTTAATTATATCAAAAAGAAAAAAGATATTCTACCGAATACCTAATATTATCATTTTTTTATCTAAATTATTTTATATCAATATCTAAATTATCAAACACTTTATCATTAAAAAATTCTCCAACCGATATATTAAAACCACCACATATTTTACATATCGTTCCAATTGTTGGATTATTACTTCGACCATTTAAAATACTCTCAACTGTACTTTGCATAATACCAGACATTGTTGATAACTTATTTACCGACATATTCCTTTCATATAATAACTTATTGATGCGTGCTTTGATTGCTTCATTAATTTCCATAACTATCAACCCATATTAATAATATAACCAAATTTCTTTAATTCTATAACGATATATCGTTATTTTTTCATCATTTTAAACATTACCTATATATCGTTAATTATTTTGTCAAAATTTTTACAATTAATTTTTATTAATTATATATTATAACTTCTTTATTTAATTAACAACAATCAATAGAGGACAAAGTGTTAAGATAATATAAAAAGTGTTGATAACTTTATATTAATCAACACTTTTATTATGTAGCAATCAAGAGATAGCTACATAATAAAAACTACTAACATATGCTAGTAGTAATTTTATTAAACTAATTCTAATCTAACTTGTAATGCATCATCGCCACGACGTTCATTAATCTTAATAATTTTAGTATAA
>CANQXB010000034.1 GCA_947627805.1 uncultured Bacilli bacterium | reverse complement strand
ATACCGAACGGTACGTACGGTGGTGTGAGAGGGAAAAGCATTCAAGAGTTATCTCGAAAAGTTTTCTCTACTCGATTCTAGCAAAAATTCTTTGCTAGGTATAATAAAGAATCTTATATTAAAATTAAATAGAAGGAGGAGTTATGAATATTGGAAAAAAGATAATGGAAATTAGAAAAGAACATAATCTAAGTCAAGAAGAGCTAGCTAATATGTTTTTTGTTACAAGACAAACTATATCAAGTTGGGAAAATGGGAAAAGTTACCCAGATATTGAAACTATAATTAAGATTAGTGATAAATTTAATATATCATTAGATAAATTATTAAAAGGAGATAAGAAGATGGTTAAAAAAATTGATAAAAAAGTAAGACTTAATAAATATTTAATTATAGCCTTAATTATTTTAATTATAATAGCTATACCCGTAGGTATTTTTGGTTATAAAAAATCCCAAGAACTGGAAGCTAATAAAGTTATTAGTAATATTCCTGATGGTTATACAGTTATGGATTTAGATTTAAAAGATTTTACCTTTAGTGATGATTTAAAAGTGGGAGATTATCTTGATTATTATGTTTATATTAACGAATTTGATAATGATAAAAGTATACCTTTATATAAAGGTATTGAAATAAAATTATTAAGAGATGAAAATAATCAAAATATTAAAGATATAAAGGATGCTAAACATTTAATTATTAGTGTTCCTGATCAAGAATTTAAAGTTTTAACTGTTTTAAGTACTATGAATTCTAATAATGCTACGAAAGAAATTAAAAAAAGTAAAGATAAGAAAATTACCGTTAATTATGATTTACGTGATAAAATTTTAAATAAAATTGCAATTATTCTTGATGGGGAGTAATATTCTACAAAATATAGATAAAAAAACATCCTTTTTATGCTATAATGTATATGCAGGAGGGAATTATGGTTACTTTAGGAGAAAAAATTAAAAAGTTAAGAGAAGATGCAAACATAACCCAAGAAGCTTTGGCAGATATGTTATATGTTTCCAATAAGACCGTGTCTAGTTGGGAAGTTAATAGAACCATGCCAGATGTGAATATGTTATTTAAGTTATCTTCTCTTTTTAAGTGTAATTTGTATACATTATTAGATAATAATATCTATAATAATGAACCCATAGAAATTGAGATTAAATTACAAATAGATGAAAGCGATTATAAGAGGATTAAGAAATTACTGGAAAGTAAAAGTGAAAATATTAAAGAAGTTAAGGAAATAGATACTTATTACAATACTCCTTTAGCTAAATATGAGCAAGAATGTTTAAGAATAAGATTAGAGGATAACAAATATTTATTAAGTTATAAATGCTTTGATAGTGAAAATGTAAGAAGTGAATATGAAACCTTAATAGATAATTTTTCTAACTTAGAAGAAATTCTTTATCATTTGGGATGTACGAAAAAAGGGGTAATTTCTAAAAATAGAATAAAAATAATGTTTAAAGAAAAGTACGAGTTTTCTTTAGATAAAGTCGAGGACATTGGAATTTTTTTAGAAGTGGAAGTTAAGAAAATCGAATTTACCAAAGAGGAAGAAGTTAAAAAGTTATTTCTATTATTAAAAGAATTAAATATTGATTTAAATAAAATTACAACAAAAAAATATAATGAGTATTTGGAGGTTTAAATGAAAAGAGAAGAATTATTATATTTAAGAGAAGAGTTAAAAAAAGAAATAGAAAAAAGAGAAAGAATTAAAGAATTATTACAAGAAAATCATGTTCAAGAGTTAATTACTCTAACAAGTACTAGTTACAGTAAATTTATAAAAGATGATTATGAATTGCTTTTAAAAATATTAAAAGACTATAAAGTTACCAACACCAATAATATTTATGTAGCCACCGCCGCTTATTATCCTGAATGGATTCTTAATGATGGCCTTAAAAATATCTATCATTATGTTCCAATTGACTCTGAAGAATCAGAAGCCAAAAATTATGTTAATATAGAAAATGGATTATTGACTCAAGCTTGGATTAGTGAACAAGCCTATGATAGAAGAATCATAACAAGTGATTTTGAAAGAGATAACATTGTTTTAAATCCTTATAATTTAAGTGATAATAACAATGGCTACGAAGAAGTAAGACGAGATTTTTTTGAAAATGCTTTAAAGTATGGACAAGAAGAAAGTAAACAATTACTTCTAAAGAAATACCCAAGGATGGGGGCAAAATGACAAAAGAAGATTTATTATATATAAGAACAGAACTTGAAACACTTAAGAAAGCAAATAAGCAAAAGGAAATTATTGATGATTATAATTTAGTGTTACGAATACTCACAAAATATAAAATTGCGGAAACACTAGGAATTTATGTGTGCACTCATGCTTCATTTTTTAGAGATATGATAAGTTTACTTGATACAGAAGTTTATAGTGAAGACCTTGATATTGACACTAAAGTTGCGGACACAAAGTTTTATTGTGATATTGAAAATGATAAATATATCGTTGGTACAGGTGATAAGGAAGAAGCATTAAGATGGAAAGAAGATAGAGTATATATTTCTGATTTTGAAAGAGAAAACATTGTTTTAAATCCTTACAATACTTCTAAAGATTTAAATGGACTTTTGGAAGTTAAAAAAATATTTTGGGAAAACACTTTAAAGTATGGACAAGAAGAAAGTAAACAATTACTTCTAAGTAAGTACCCTAAACTTTAACTTGACTTAAATTCTTACAATTAATATAATAAATTTTGTGTTGGAGGGTTTATGGAAAAAGAAATAATACCAAATTTAAGAACAACTTATGATAAACATCAAGAAGATATAGGAATTTATAATTATTATAAAAATATTAATGAAGAAGAGGGACATTATAAAATTATAAGAGAAGAATATTATAAATTTTTAATTAATTTATTAAAAGATATAAATTCATCATTAAAAATGCCTTATAAAGGTGGAAATACTTGGGAAGAAATTAATATTTGTCGAACTTTTAGTACTAATCATTTAGGGGTTATAACTTGTGTTGATAAATTTTTAACTTCTAATAAAATTGGAAGATTATTTTCAGTTGTTAAAAGTCCAACCGATAATAATCAAATTAATTATCTAATTGTAATTAAATGTAATTTTGAAGAATTTTTTGAAGCCATATATGGGGAAATTCAATTTATGGAATATTACGAAGAAGATAATAAAAGAAAAAATAGATGATAATTTGGTGAATTTCCTTGCTAAACCAAGATATTTTCGGTACAATATGGCTTGTGATTATTATGAAAGACGTATATGATTTTTTAGATAATTTACTTAAAGTTAATGACACATTAATAGTGGCTACTTCTGGTGGTCCAGATTCGATGTGTCTTTTGCATATTTTAAAAAGTTATCAAGATAGATTAAATTTAAAAATTATTTGTGCCCATGTTAATCATAATACGAGAAAAGAAAATCTTAAAGAAAAGGAATTTGTTCAAAAATATTGTGCCGAAAATAAAATAGTATTTGAATATTATGAAATAGAAAATTATAAAAATAATAAATTTACAGAAAGTGAAGGAAGAAGTCAAAGATATGCTTTTTTTGAAAGTTTAATTAATAAATATCAAGCTTCTTATTTATTTACTGCGCATCATGGTGATGATTTAATAGAAACTATTTTTTTAAGAATTTTAAGAGGAAGTAATTTAAAAGGGTATATGGGAATTTCTAAAATAAGTAGTTATCATAATTATAAAATAGCAAGACCCCTTTTATATATTAATAAAGAAGAAATAATAAAATATGATAAACATAATAATATTCCTTATATGATAGATAAAACTAATATTAAAGATATTCATAAAAGAAATAGAATAAGAAAACATGTGTTACCATATTTATATAAAGAAGAAAAAAATGTTTATAAGAAGTTTATACAATATAGTGAAGAATTAGAAAGTACGAATAATTATTTAAGAAAAATAGTTGATAAAAAGATTGCTAAAATAGATAAAGATGGTAAAATATATATTGATGCTTTAATTAAAGAAGAAGATTTTATTATCAAAAAGATAATTGAAAGAGTTATTGAGGGTATTCAAGAATATGATATTTTACCTATTGATAATAAGAAGATAGAAAGTATTATTAAATTAATTAAAAATAAAGAAAATAAAGAAATTAATTTAAATAATAATTATATTGCGAGAGTTAGTTATAATTATCTTATTATTGAGAAAAATACTAAAGCAAATAGTTATGAATATGTTTTAGATAAAGAAGTAAATATTAAAGATAAATATTTAATTAAAGTAGTCGATAAAAGTAATGATACTTCGAATAATGTTACGAGAATTAATAGTCAAGATATTACTTTGCCTTTAAAGGTTAGAAATATTCAAAATGGTGACATTATGCAAGTAAAAAATTTAAATGGAAGAAAAAAAATTAAAGATATTTTAATTAATGAAAAGATAGATATCAAAAAAAGAAAAGAAATTCCGGCAGTAGTTGACAGTAAAAATGAAATAATTTGGCTACCAGGAGTAAAAAAATCAATATTTGATAAGGAAATTCAAGAAAAGTATGATATAATACTTAAGTACACGGAGGGATGAGATGAATACACAAAATAATAATCGAATGAAAAATACTTTTCCATATATTATCTTATGTGGGGTAATAGCGGTTATTTTAATAATTGTTACTATGCAAGGTAATACAGTAAATGAACTTACAACAGGAGAATTATTAAAGAATTTAAAAGATAATAATGTTACAGAAATATTACTTACTCCTAATAGTAATGAATCTGTTTATTATGTGGAAGGTAAATTAAAAGATTATAAAGAAACGGAAAGTTTTAAAACTAAAATAGTTGAAGAAGAAGTTGCTAGTATAACTGATTATGTTAAGAAAAATGATATAAAAGAATATGATACAGAAAGTGACCCAGGAAGTAGTGCTTTACTATATGTTATTGTTAACGTACTTCCCTTTGTTGTCGTTATTGTCTTTGGCTATGTTTTAGTTAAGAAACTAGCTATGACTAATAAAAATTCTGTAGATTTTGGTAGAAGTAGAGCTAGACTTAGTAATGAGAGTGATAAGAAAAGCTTTAAGGATGTGGCGGGACTTACCGAAGAAAAAGAAGAAGTTGCGGAACTTATTGACTTCTTAAAAAATCCCAAAAAATTCCAAAAGTTAGGAGCTAGAATTCCTAAAGGTGTCTTATTAGTAGGGCCTCCAGGAACTGGTAAAACCTTACTTGCGAAAGCGGTAGCGGGGGAGGCCAATGTACCATTCTTCTACATTAGTGGTTCTGACTTTGTAGAATTATTCGTAGGAGTTGGAGCATCAAGAGTTCGTGATATGTTTAAGGAAGCCAAAAGAAGTGCGCCTTGTCTAATCTTTATTGATGAAATTGATGCGGTAGGAAGACAAAGAGGAACCGGTCTTGGTGGTGGACATGATGAAAGAGAACAAACTCTTAACCAATTATTAACCGAAATGGATGGTTTTGGCGAAAATGAAGGTATTATTATAATTGCGGCCACAAATAGACCAGATGTTTTAGACCCTGCCTTACTTCGTCCAGGAAGATTTGACCGCCAAGTAACTATTAACTTACCAGATGCCAGAAGTAGGGAACAAATTTTAAAAGTTCATGCTAAAAATAAAATTTTAGATAAATCAGTTAATTTAAATAATTTAAGTTTAAGAACTCCAGGCTTTAGTGGAGCTGACCTCGAAAATCTTCTTAATGAAGCAGCACTCCTTGCCGTAAGAAGAAATAAAGAAGCCATTGGAATGAATGAAATTGATGAGGCAACTGATAGAGTCTTAATGGGACCAGCCAAGACTTCGAAACAAATTACGGAAAAAGAAAAGAAACTTGTTTCCATTCATGAAGCAGGCCATGCCGTAATTGGTATTAAGTTAGAAGATGCTAATGAAGTTCATAAGATAACTATTATTCCAAGAGGTATGGCTGGTGGTTATACAATGATGCTTCCAAAAGAAGAAAAGATGATTGTAAGAACTAAAAGAGAATTACTAGCGGAAATCACTGGTTTACTAGGAGGACGAGTTAGTGAAGAAATGTTCTTAAATGAAGTTTCAACCGGAGCTTCTGATGACTTTAAGAAAGCGACTAATATTGCCAGAAGTATGGTTACCGAATATGGTATGAGCGATTTAGGACCAATGCAATATGAAGAACAAAATGGTAGTGTTTTCTTAGGTAGAGATTATGGTAAAAGCAAAAACTTTAGTGACCAAGTAGCTTTAGAAATTGATAGAGAAACAAGAAAGATTATTGAAGAATGTTATGAAAAAGCCAAAACTATCATTGAAGATAATAAAGCTTTAATAATGCTTTTATCTGATGCTTTAATGAAATATGAAACATTAACTAAAGAACAAATTGAATATATTGTTTTAAATGGTAATATTGATTTTGAAATAAAAAAAGATGAAGATACTAATGAAGAAACATTAGAAGATTTAAAAGAAAAAGCTAAAGAATTAAAAATAAAAGGTGCTTCTAAAATGACAAGAAAAGAATTAGAAGAAGCCATAAAAGGAAAGGAAGAATAATATGTTAGAGACAATACTTTTAGTAGTTTCTGTACTCTTAATTGCAATTGTTTTATTACAAAGTAATAAAGCAACTGATGGAGCAGGAATTATAACCGGAAGTAATCAAGAATTATTCCAAAATATGAAAGAAAGAGGAGCGGAGTTATTTATAACTAGAGCTACTTTATTTCTAGGACTTTTATTCTTTGTTATTTCTTTAATCTTATTCTTACAATAAAAAATGTGATAAGAAGCAAAAACTTGCTTCTTATTTTTTTGCTAAAAATTTTTGCTTTTTGTCGAAAATATAGAAGTTTTGAGAACATTTGTCGAAAGTGTTGCAAAGTAAATAAATAAGTATATAATAGCGACTTAACGCAGGAAAAAAGTGCTGTCTAACATTTCATCTTTTTCGACCTTTCCTTTCTAGGGGGTTTGGTTGTAAAGAAGGGAAGTGAAGGCTTATGAGGAATAAGACACTTATAAATGTTTTACTCTTTATTGTTTTTATTCTTTTATTCCTTTTGGTCTTAAAAGAATTAAAAACACTACCATAAAGGTAGCAAGCAATTAAGACAGCGCACATTCCTGCGTTTCTTAATATTAGTATATCCTATTTTTTAGAATTTTACAACAAAATTTTTTCAAAATCTTGACTCTGGGGGGGGTATTATATAATAAAAGTATCAATAGATAGAAGATAATATAATGGTTAAGTTATTAACAAAAAGGAGAGTAGATTTTATGAATGAAAAAGAAAAAAGAAAGATATTAATAAGTAGTATAATCATAATTATAACTTTAATATTAGTAGTGGTAGGAACAACATATGCCTTTTTTAGTTTACAAATAGAAGGAGAAGAAACAACAACTAATGTGGAAATAACAACCGGAGAACAAAATGAAATAAACTTAAGTGGCGGAATAACTAATTATCACATAAAATTAGATGTCAGTGATATGACAGAGGATAAAATAGGTACTCCATACTATGGAACAACAGTAAGTGGTAAGAATTATGAAGAAACAGAAGAAGCTGGAACCCAAGATATAGGAACATTAACCAAAAAAGGGACATTAACAGATAAATATATATGTAGTGCTGACATAAATATAAATTTAGATGGAGACATGCAAGAATTTCTTCAAGACAATGATTTAGTATTAGTAGTAAAACAAGGAAGTACAAGTAATACTTATGATTTATCTAATGTAAGTACTAAAAATACATTTAGATTTAAATTAGATAATGATAATATAGAACCAATAAAAGCTTATTTAAAATTTACCAATCAAGAAAGTGACCAAAGTGACTTAGCCGGAACAAGTTTAAATATAAGTATAAATATTGATAACTTTACATGTGCAATAAGTGTTGGAAAAGAACCATTAGAAATGTTAAGAGAACATGCAACCGGAGGCAATGAAGCCGTAACATTTACCGAAGAAGATGTTGATGGCATGTATAGATATAAAGGAACAGCAACCCAAGTAACAAATAACTACATCTGTTTTGGAACAGATGATACTGAAAAATGTTTAGATACTCCAGAAGATTATATGTACAGAATCATAGGAATAACAAATAAAGAAGACAATACAATCAATTTACCAGCCAATTCCTTAAAGATAATCAAAGCCACACAATCGAGTACATCACAACCATGGTACAAAAATTATAATGAAGATATCAAATGGGATGATTCAGATATAAAAAAATATTTGAATGAAACTTTCCTACCTGATGCTATAAGTAAATGGGACAATGGAACAACTTGGGATTCAATAATATTAAGTCATAGTTGGTATAATGCTGACTATGAAAGTGTTCCAGTTGCAGAACCAACAACATCCCATACAGATGCAAGTAAAATAGGTTTAATGTATGCAACTGATTATAAAAATTCTGGAGACCAAAACACTGATAACTGGTTATTCTTAATGAACGAATGGACAATGAGTAAGTATGGCTATGGCAGCAACACTTACGACGCGTGGCGTGTGGTTCCGGGAGGCAACTTAAAACACTTAGATTTTGGCGGTAAGTATGGGGCTCGTCCGGTCTTCTATGTATCTCCAATTATAACTTTAACTGGAGAAGGTAATACTGAAAATCCATTTATAATCTATTCTTACCTCCGGACAGTTTTTAAAAAAGGAACTTCCCGAACTTTTTATTTAACAAATTAAAAAGATGCTTATTTCTTA
>CANQXB010000033.1 GCA_947627805.1 uncultured Bacilli bacterium | reverse complement strand
TTTTATTCCTTTTTTGCATGTTTTAATTTACTGAATTTTACTTAAAAAAAACAAAATCATGCTTCTTTGGTCGCACTTTTTTGCTTTTTTCCTTATCTTATTCAAAACTGTCCGGAGCTAAGTAATCTATTCATAAAAAAAGTGAGAGAAATCTCATTTTTTTAATGTTTATTTTTCTTCATTAGTATCGAATAGTTTTTTAATATCTATTTCTAAAGCATCAGCAATTCTTGTTAAAGAGACAATTGTAAAACCTCTTTGCATTTTTTTGCTTTCTATTTTAGCTATATAATTCATTGTTAAATCAGCTTTATCGGCCAGTTGTTGTTGCGTTAATTTTTTTAATTTACGATATTTTTTTATGTTATGTCTAATAATATCAAAATAATAATTATCATTATGTTTCATAGTAGCACCACCTGTCCATATTATCTAAAAAAGTTATTTTTTAATATATGGACACAGAGTCCATAAAATGTTATAATTTTATTATAATAACTAGGGAAGTGCTTAAATGAAAAGTAAAATAAGAATAATTAGTAAAAAAGAAATTACTTTAATTGGACTAACTTTAGGAGTGTTGGTAATAGCATTTGTAAGTGGTACATTAAAAGATACTCATGCTTATTATAGTGATAAAACAGAAATATCATTGTTTAATGCTAAAGTAGGAAACTTTAAACCTGTTTTAAATAGTTTTTACATAAAAGAAAATAATATCCAACCAAAATATACCAATCAAAATATCAATACAGTATATTTAAGTTGGGGAAATAATAATAAAAATATAAATGAGATGTGTATAACTGAAGGAGATGTAAATAGCTGCAGATGGGAAACAATAAATACAAGTACACAATATACATTTGCAAATAATGATGAAGGAACCAAAATAGTAAAAGGTTATATAAAAGATAAAGCTGGAAATAAATCACTAGAGAAAAGTGACACAATCATCTATGATAAGACAGCTCCAACGATAAACAAAGTAGAGGCCACTACCACCACAGAAAATTCTATCACCATAAGTGTAACAGCCAATCAAGATACAAGTGGAATAGATAAATATTGTTATGCCACTTCTCAAACAGGCCCATACACCTGTAAAAGTGAAAATACAAACCAATATACTGGCTTAGAAGGTGGAAAAGAATACACATTCTGGATTTACTTAAAAGACAAAGCAGGGAATGGAGTTCAAAATAATGCTACTCAATATAAATTTAAAACAGCAGGAAAACCGGCTAAAGATTATTTAGAGGAAAAAAACGAAGATACGTTTATATTAAAAAATGGTATGTACCGATTTGTAGGGACTTCTTCTCAAGTAACCAATAATTATATTTGTTTTGGAACAACTGATTCAACTACATGTAAAAATACCCCCGAAACATATATATACCGAATAATTGGAATAACTAGTGAAGATGATAATATCATAGGGTTAAAAGCCAATCAATTAAAGATAATTAAAGCCACCCCATCAAGTACAAGTCAAGTATGGCATAATAATAATGGTGATACCAAATGGGATGTATCCGATATGAAAACATACTTAAATACAACATTCTTAAATGATGCCATAAGTAAATGGGACAATGGAGAAATATGGAAAGGACTTATAGCAAGCCAAAGGTGGTATAATGCTGATCAAAATAATACACCAGGAGCAACGGCAGAGCCAACAAATTCAACGACTGCAGTTAGTCAAATAGGTTTAATGTATGCCACAGATTATGCAAATGCTGGAGCAACAGATACTAGTAATTGGTTATTTATTGCCAATGGGTGGACAACAAATGGTAGATACAATATGGAATGGACAATGACTAGATATGGTCCCAATGTCGATTATGGTACTCAAGCATGGTCATACTTTCCGAACGGACCTTTAGCTCCTGGCCTTCTGTATTTGCAGGAAGCTGTCCGTCCAGTCTTTTATCTAATACCTAATATTACTTTAACAGGTGAAGGAACTAAAGATAGTCCATTTATAATTAATCGTTGATAAATTATTTCTTTACAAAAATGTTATTTAGTGATATTATATTACCCCGTTAGGGGGATAGAAAATGGAATATATTGGAATTATTAAAAATGAATTATTAAATTGTATGCCACATTTACAAGAAGAATATGCTAAAGAAGGAACATATTATAATAATTTCTGGAGATTTATGGAAATTGTTAAAAATCTTGATATTACATCATTTGGTGAATTTAATAAAAATGAATTAACATTATTAAGATATAGAACCGGAATTATTTCTAATGAAATTAAAAATTATGATGAAATTGCTAAAATTCTTCATGTAAGTAACGATGAAATAATTAAACTAAGATATAATATTTTTCTAAAAATTGAACAAGTTATGCAAAATGGTTTTGTTCAAAGTAAAAAAGAAAATGAACATTCTGAAGCATTTAATGAATTATATCGTATTGAATTAGAATTAAGAAAACAATTTCTAGAAGCATATGCTAATTCTAAAAGTAAAGGAAGATAATGGAAGAAGTATATCGTTTAATATATACTGATGAATTAAATGCCAATTTTATTTTAGAAAAGAAATATTATCCTAAAAATAGTGAAGTATTAAAATTAGCTCAAAAAGAATTTGAATTATTAAAAAATATTGCTGAGGTAATGAATTTTAAATTATTAGTTCAAGATGATTTTGGAGAGTTAGAAAAAATTAAATCTAGAGGAAGATAACACTAATAACTTAGTGTTTTTTCTATGTATAAAAATAAATATAGCGAATATAATAATAATGACATTGTAATGACAAATGCATTGACAGAAGAAATGTCTTTTGTTAAAATAATGCTATGAAAGGGAGGGAATGTATGGAAAATATAAGTAACTCTACTAACTTAAATGTTCGAATAGATAGTAATTTAAAAAAAGAAGCAGATGATTTATTCAAGAGATTAGGTCTTAATATGAGTAGTGCAATAAATGTATTTTTAACTCAAAGTGTAAGAGAGCAAGCTATACCATTTGAAATTCATGAAGATAGACCAAATAAAAAACTTCTTAAGGCTTTGAAAGAAGCTGAAAAGATAGAAAAACATCCCGAAAAATATAAAGGATATCATAATTTAGAAGAACTAATGAAAGATTTGGAGAAATAATATGTTTGATATACACAACACGAAATACGAAGTTAAAACTACAAGTAAATTTAGAAAAGAATTTAAAAACATTCTTAAGCAAGGTAAAGATAAGCAAAAATTTTTGGAAGTTTTAGGCAAATTAGCTAACTTAGAAGAATTAGATTTTAAATATCAAAATCATCCATTGCAAAATAGTAAAAGATATAAAAATTGTAATGAACTTCATATTGAACCCGATTGGTTATTGATATATAAATATATAAATGATAATACTCTCATACTTTTATTAGTAGAAACTGGTTCTCATTCTGAACTATTTTAAATTATTATAATTTAATAATTTCAAAAGATAACACATATTACGTTATCTTTTTATAATTAATTAAATTAGAGATGATTATTAGCAACAGCTAGTTTGTGCTATATAGTTAAATAGTCAAAGGTAAAGAATAGAATAATTTGTTATATTTAATGAACTTTTTACGACATTTTAGTTTTGATTTATAAAAGCAGGGGGGTTAAAATTAGTTGGTATTATTGAAGAAGAAATTGCTTATCTACTCTTTGATAATATTCTATATCAATTTTGTTTAGTAAGTATGAAGGTAATAAAGTAGTTAAATTAATAAGATTTGAATTATGGAAATAATTGATTCAACAAATGGAGAAAATTATTAAGCGAAAAATGTCCTTACTTTAAAAGCAATAAATTTTAATAATTCTTTCTTTTTTTCTAACCCTTAATATGGTAAAATATTAGGTAGTAATAAATTTAATTAGAGGTGTAATTATGGCTAAAGTTATTTCATTGGTTAATCAAAAAGGTGGAGTAGGTAAAACTACTACTAGTATTAATTTAGCAGCGGCTTTAGGTAAAGAAAACAAAAGAGTATTATTAATTGATTTAGACCCACAAAGTAATGCGACAACGGGACTAGGTTTAACCCAAGGGGATTTTGAACATGATATTTATGAAGTACTAACAGGAAAGTGCAGTATTGAAGAAAGTATAATTAAAACTAGTTTTGAAAATTTAGCTATTATTCCTTCAACATTAAATTTAGCGGGAATTGATGTAGAGTTTGTTAAGAAGATGTTAGATGACCAAAAATTTCATCAAAATGAACAATTAAAAATGGCTTTAGATGACATTAAGAAAGCCTTTGATTATATTATTATTGATTGTCAACCATCTCTTGGGATTGGCACAATGAATGCTTTGGTAGCCAGTGATTCCGTCATAATACCTGTCCAATGTGAATTTTTTGCCTTAGAGGGAATTACTCAATTACTTAATTCGATAATTATGGTTCAATCTAGTATGAATCCGCATTTAAGAATTGAAGGAGTTCTTTTAACAATGCTTGATGGAAGAACTAATATTGGTCTTGAAGTAATTGAAGAAATAAGAAAATATTTTAAAGATAAGGTCTTTAATACGATAATTCCAAGATTAGTTAGATTAGTAGAAGCTCCAAGTCATGGTAAACCAATTAATGAATATGACCCAACAAGTAGAGCAACCGAAGCTTATCATAATTTAGCAAAGGAAGTGATTGAGCGCAATGGAAACTAAAAAGAAAGCTCTAGGTAGAGGTTTAGAACAATTATTTACGAATAACAACGTGATTGATTTTGACAACTTTGAAAAAGAAATTGTGAAAGAAAATAAAAATGATGTTATTAAAATAAAAGTGGAAGATATTAGAAGAAATCCTTATCAACCCAGAACTTATTTTAATGAAGAAAGTTTAAAGGAACTAGCTACCTCAATTAAAGAATATGGAGTAGTGCAACCTATTTTAGTTAAAAAAAGTATTAAAGGTTATGAACTTATTGCGGGTGAAAGAAGATTAAGAGCTTCCAAAATGGCAGGACTTTCTGAAATACCTGCTATCATTAAAGATTTTAGTGATCAAGAAATGATGGAAATAGCTTTAATTGAAAATATTCAAAGAGAAGATTTAAATCCTATTGATGAAGCTAAAAGTGTTTTAAATATTATTAATTTAAGAAATTTAACGCAAGAAGAATTTGGTAATTTATTTGGTAAAAGTCGAAGTTATATAACTAATCTATTAGGTTTATTAAAATTACCTAATGAAGTTCAAGAAATGGTTATTAAAAAAGAATTAACAGCTTCTCATGCAAGAGCTTTAAGTAAACTTGATAATGAAGAACAAATAATTGAACTAGCTAAAAGAATAAAAAGTGAGAATTTAAATGTTCGAGAAATTGAAAAAATTGTGAGTGGAAAAGAAATAGTTAAAAGAAAACCGATAACTATTAAAGAGACTAATCCGAAATATAATATGTATGAAAGAGTTATAAGTGATAAAATAGGTAGTGTCGTTAAAATAAATAAAAATAAAATAGAAATTACTTTTGATTCTTTAAAAGATTTAGAAAGAATAATGGAAATACTTGATATTAAGATTGGGGAAGAATAATGGACAAAAGTTTTTCTTTAAATGATGAAGTTATTATGCGAAAGACTCATGCTTGTGGAAGTAATTTATGGACCATAACAAGAGTTGGGGTCGATATAAAAATAAAGTGTAATAATTGTGGTAGAGAAATTATGATGGACAGATTAGAGTTTCAAAAGAAACTAAAGAAGGTGAATAAAGTTGAAAAAGTTAAGGAAGAAGAATAGACAAAAGTTACATCCTTTGATGACTTATGTTGTTTTAATAGTTATTGTTATTGCTTTAAGTGGTTTATTAAATTTATTAGATGTTCAAGCAACTTATTATAATGTTAATAATATAACGGGGGATGTAACTCCAGTAACGGAAGTTGTTAAATCGTTATTTTCCTTAAGTGGAATTAAATATATATTTACAAATACCGTGGCTAATTTTGCTGATTTTACTGTTTTATCTAATTTAATTATTTTACTTATGGGTATAAGTATTATGGACAAAAGTGGCTTTTTACAAACTGCTATTACTTTAACAACTAAAAGATTAAAGAAAAAAACCGTTACTTTCTTCTTTGTCTTTATTTGTGTTATTGCTTCTTTATTTGGTAATCTTTCATATTTAATATTTATTCCTTTAGGAGCTTTACTATTTTATTATGGTAAAAGAAATCCTGCCATTGGTATAATTTCTTCTTTTGCGGCCCTTTCTTGTGGTAATGCCATTAATATTCTTTTTACCAGTAGTGATTCAGCTTTATCTAGTTATACTAATTTAATAACAAGTACAATAGATGGTAGTCATATTGTTAATGGTTTATCATTTTTTGTAATTATGACCGTAGCGGTCTTCTTAGTTTCTTATATCATAACAATTGTTACCGAAAATATTATTGTTAAAAAATTACCTAAATATGAATTTACTGAAAGAGAATTAGAAGAAGATATTGTTACTAAAGATGAGAAAAAAGGGATGATCTATGCTTGTTCTAGTGCTTTTGTTTACTTAATTATCTTTATTTATAGTATTATTCCTGGACTTCCTTTAAGTGGCGCTTTACTAGATTATAGTCAAACAGCTTATATTGATAAATTATTTAGCGTTAATTCTTTCTTTAGTAATGGTTTTGTTTTTGTTGTTACTTTACTATTTATAATTTTAGGTTTATTCTATGGAATTGGAGCTAAAAGTATTAAAAATCATCATGATTTTTGTGATAACTTAGGTCATTCTTTAGATGGTATTGGCAATATGCTCGTTATGATTTTTTTAGCCAGTGTTTTAATTAGTATTTTTAAACAAACCAATATTGGTAATGTTATTGTGACTTCCATAACTGATTTAATAGCTAATAGTAATTTTACAGGATTGCCTCTTATTATTTTACTATTTGGCGGAGTTATGTTCTGTACTATTTTCGTTCCATCTAGTACAGTTAAATGGAGTTTAATGTCTACTTCCATTATTCCTCTTATTATGCAAAATAGTATGAGTCCAGCCTTTGGTCAAATAATTTATCGTTTTGCCGAAGCTGGAGTTATGAATATTACACCGCTTCTTGCTTATTTCATTGTTTATTTAGCCTTTTTAGAAAAGTATAATCAAAGTGAAGAAAAAATTCGTTTAGGAGAATCTATTAAATATCAATTACCTTATACTATTATCATAAGTCTTACCTTATTAGCCTTATTAATAGTTTGGTATTTAATTGGTATTCCACTTGGAATAAATAGTGTTCCAACAATTTAGGGGGATGAGTTTATGAGTTTAAAAGCTGGTATCGTGGGACTTCCCAATGTCGGTAAATCGACTTTATTTAATGCGATAACTAAAAAACATATTTTAGCGGCCAATTACCCATTTGCGACGATTGAGCCTAATGTAGGAGTTGTTGTCGTTCCTGATACACGACTAGATTTTTTAGTGGAGCTTAATAATCCCAAAAGTGTGGTGCCCACTACTTTTGAATTTATTGATATTGCGGGACTTGTCAGTGGGGCTTCCACGGGGGAAGGCTTAGGTAACAAATTCTTATCACATATAAGAGAAGTTGATGCCGTTGTAGAAGTAGTAAGATGTTTTGATGATGAAAATATTACCCATGTTGAGGGAAAAACTGACCCTATTAGAGATGTGGAGATTATTAATACGGAACTTATTTTAGCGGACTTAGAAATAGTTTTAAACCGCCTTGGTAAAATTGAAAAGAAAGCGGAAACTACTAAAGATAAAGAGGCCGTAAGGGAAGTAAATGTTTTAAAAAGAATAAAAGAAGCTTTAGAAAAAAGTATTCCGGCAAGATTACTAGAATATAGTGAAGATGAATTAGATATTATTAAGAATTTTAATTTAATAACTTTAAAAAAGATTATTTATGTGGCTAATGTATCCGAAGAAGCAGCTTCCGTAAATGATAATGAATATTCTTTAAAATTGAAAGAATATGCCGAAAAAGAGAATGCGGGAGTTGTGGTAATGTGTGCTAAATTAGAAAGTGATTTAGCTGATTATGCTGATGAGGAAAGAAAAGAATTTTTAAAAGATTTAGGTATTTCCAATAGTGGTCTTGATAAATTAATCTTTGCTACTTATGACTTACTAGGACTAGCAACCTTCTTTACCCAAGGACCTGATGAATGTCGGGCTTGGACTTTTAAAAAAGGCAGTACGGCCCCTAAGTGTGCGGGTATAATCCATAGTGATTTTGAAAAAGGATTTATTAAAGCGGAAGTTATGAGTTTTAATGATTTAAAAGAATATGGTAGTGAACTTAAAGTTAAAGAAGCTGGAAAGTTAAGACTAGAAGGTAAAGATTATTTAATGCAAGATGGTGATATTTGTTTCTTTAGATTTAATGTTTAAGCATATAATTAAATGTGTTAATACGTAAGATAATTGTTTACAATTTAGGGTATTTTTGATATACTATATGGCGAGTAAATTGATTACTCCTTGCTTTTTTGAAATAAAAAAGCCAAATGACCATAAGGAGGTGGAATGAATGACTAACTATGAAATTATGTTTATTGTTAAATCAACTTTAGATGATGCAACACTTAATAATGTTGTTAAAGAAGTTCAAAAATTAATAAGTAACAATAAAGGAAAAGTTATCGAATTCAAAGATATGGGTAGAAAGAAACTTGCTTATCCTATTAATAAAGAAGTAAGTGGTTTTTACTATTTAATGAATGTTGAAGCATCTCATGAAGTAATTCAAGAATTCGACCGTAAACTTAGAATTAATGAAAACATTATAAGACATTTAATATTAAAAAAAGAAAGCGAGTAAAATCATGAATAAAGTATTATTAGTAGGAAGACTTACAAGGGATCCAGAACTTAGAACAACACCAAGTGGAATGGCTGTAACTCGTTTTACCATTGCAGTATCGCAAAATTTTGTAGGTAAAAATGGGGAAAGAGGAGCCGATTTTATCAATTGTAGTGCTTGGGGAAGACAAGC
>CANQXB010000032.1 GCA_947627805.1 uncultured Bacilli bacterium | reverse complement strand
CTTATGCTTATAAGTTATTTATATGATTGTACAAAAGATACCATTTATAATCCAGAGTGGAAACCTTTATATAATTTAAAAGAAACATTTAAAGTATTAGAGGAATTTAATCCTGAACTGGTAACTTTTAGAGGTGTTGATAGTTTAAAATTTCCTAATAATGAAGCAAAAGATTCGATTATTTTAAGTCGTAAGAAATAAATTTCTAACTTACTTGTAACATTGGTTATAATATAATTGTAGCTAGAAAGGGAGAAGTTTATGGAAATATTAAGAGTGGAAAACTTAACCAAGATATATGGAAAAGGTGATACGAAAGTTGTTGCTTTAGATAACGTTTCTTTTAGTGTGGAAAAAGGGGAATTTGTAGCTATTGTCGGAGCTAGTGGTAGTGGTAAATCTACTTTACTTCATCTAATCGGTGGGGTTGATAAGCCAACAAGTGGAAAAGTTTATTTAAATGGGGAAGATATTTATAGTTATAGTGATGATAAACTCGCTATTTTTAGAAGAAGACAAGTGGGATTAATTTATCAATTTTATAATTTAATTCCAATTTTAAATGTGGAAGAAAATATTTGCTTACCCATGAATTTAGATGGCAGAAAAGTTGAAGAAAAACACTTAGAAGATATTTTAAAAAGATTAGGTTTACTTAAAAGAAGATATCATTTACCTAATGAGTTATCTGGTGGTGAACAACAAAGAACTTCAATAGGAAGGGCCTTAATTACGAGTCCAACCATTATTTTAGCAGATGAGCCAACAGGAAACTTAGACTCTAAAAATAGTGAAGAGATTATTGAACTTTTAAAAAGTTCTAATCAAGATTATAAACAAACAATTATTATGATTACTCATAATTTAGAAATTGCCAAGAATGCTGATCGGATTATTAAAATTCAAGATGGTAAAATAGTTGAGGCTTAAAATGGATATTTTAAAGAAATTAACAATTAAGAATTTAAAGTTAAATAAAAAAAGAACTTTAGTAACCATCATTGGCATTATTTTATCGGTGGCTTTACTTTCAGCCGTTACCAGTATGTTTTTCTCTTGTCGAAATAGTTTAATCGCTTTTGAAAAGGTCCGTGATGGTAATTTTCATTATGCATTTTATGATGTACCTAAAGAAGAATTAGATACTTTTAATTTAAATAGTAAAATTGAAAAATATTATTTAACTAAAAGTTTAGGCTTAACCAAACTAGCGGGTATTCAAAATAAATATAAACCTTATGTCGATGTGGAAATGTATGATGAAGGAGCCTTAAATAATTTAGGAATTAGACTGGTTAAGGGAAGAATGCCCGAAAATATGCAAGAAGTGCTTATTCCCAAACACTTACTTACAAATGGTAAGGTAGAGTTAGAAGTGGGCGATACTCTAACTTTAGATTTAGGCCAAAGAGTAAATTTGGAAGGAGTCCCTTTAAATCAATATAATCCATATGGATTAGAGGATGAAGAAGGAAACTTACTTAATAATGAAAAAATAATTGATAGTCAAACCTATACTTTTAAGATTGTGGGAATTATGGAACGTCCTTCTGATGAAATAGAAGATTATTCCTCTCCTAGTTATACTTTAGTTACCATTTTACCTAAACAAGAAGAAAATGGAACATTTACCGTTTATACTCGATATAACTCCAAAGGTCTTAAAAATGAATATCAAACGACCGCGGGCATATTAGAAGTCGATGCTGATAAATTTACTAAATTATATAATGGTATTAAGAATACAACGCAAGGGGAATTTGATGAAATATATAATGAAATTACCACTAAGGCTAAATATGATTATAATAGTAATAGTTATTTAATTACTTTAGAAACAGGAATAACTAATGATGGGATGCTTAATGCTTTAGCAACGGCCGGTACTATTGTTATTGTGATTATTATTTTTACTTCGGCTTTCTGTATTAAAAATTCTTTTGATATTTCCGTTACGGAAAGAATTAAAGAATATGGGGAATTATCGAGTGTGGGAGCTACTAAAAAGCAAATCAGAAAAAGTGTCTATTATGAAGCCTTTATTTTAGGCTTAATTGGAATTCCTTTAGGAATATTAAGTGGCTTATTTGCCTCCTATATACTTCTTATGATTAGTAATTATCTTTTAAGAGATGCTTTTATTGAAGGTTTAACACTCCGTTTTTCTTTCTCTATTTTAGCCATCTTATTTGCGGTCATCCTAGGAATAATTACCATTTTACTTTCTTCTTTTAGAAGTGCCTTTAAAGCCAGTAAAATTATGCCTATTACAGCCATTAGGAATAGTAGTGATATCAAAATAAATCCTAAAAAGTTAAAAACTCCAAAATTTATTTCTAAGCTCTTTGGAGTTGGGGGTGAAATTTCTTATAAAAATTTAAAAAGAAGTAAAAAGAAATATCGAACTACAGTTATTTCCATTGTGGTTTGTACCTCTGTCTTTATTGCTTTATCTTCATTTATTAATTATGCCTTTAAAGTAGTCGGTTTAGATTATGACTCTTATAATTACAATTTAGAAGTCCATATTTATGATGAAAATGTCGAAGGAGTTAATGATAAAATCGAGGAAATTAAAAATATTGAAGATATTAAAGAAATTGCTGTTACGGATTATGCTTCTCCCAAAATAGTCGGTTTAAATGAATATTATACCAAAGAATATTTAAATTATGTTGCTAAGAAAAATGAAGTTTCAGTGGAAATAATCGGAGATGAAGAAGATGATGCCGATACCTACCTTTTTACTTATTTAGTAGATGATGCTTACTTTAAAAAATATACTAAATCTTTAGGACTTAATTATAATAATGTTAAAGATAAATATATTTTAATTAATAATTTTTATTATTTAGATAGTGATGAAAATAAATATTACGAAATTAATAAATTTAACTTTAAAGATAATACTAATTTAACTATGTATGAAAATGATACTTCTTATGATATAAATATTGCGAAAGTTACCGATAAAGTTCCAATCTTTATTGGAAAAAAACATTTTGAGGTTTATCTAATTGGAAATGCTGAGGCTCATCAAGAATTAGCCGATTCTACCTATTATCGAAATATTTATATAAATAGTGATAAAACGGCCCAAGTTGAAAAAGAAATTGAAGATATTTTAAAAGATTATGAATATGCTTCTAATAATATAGCTGATACTTTAAAACAAATGCATTCTTTATTCTTACTCGTAGCTATCTTCTTATATGGCTTTATTACGGTAATTGCTCTTATTGGTATTACCAATATCTTTAATACGATAACGACTAATATGGATTTAAGGAAAAGAGAATTTGCGATATTAAAAAGTATCGGCATGACCAAAAAAGAATTTAATTATATGGTTCGTTTAGAAAGTCTATTCTATGGTTTAAAATCTTTACTTATTGGTATTCCTTTAGGAATAATCTTATCATATCTTATCTTTAAAGCAATAAATAATGGAGAATATGTGATGGTTTATGAAATACCTTATTTGGCTATTTTAATTGTTTGTGTAGTGGTATTCTTCCTTTTAGATATTTTAATGCATTATTCTTTAAGTAAAATAAATAAACAAAACACCATTGAAACTATCAGATGTGAAAACATTTAAAAGGGGAAAACCCCTTTTTGTGTTATAATAAAAAAGGAGGCCATATGGACATATTACTAATTGAAGATAGTGAAAGTATTATTTCAGGACTGGAATATTCTTTTAAAATAAATAATTATCAAATTAAAAGTGTGAGAACTATTAAAGAAGCCCTTCTAGTTTTAGAAAAGAATCGTCCTAAATTAATAATTTTAGATATAACTTTACCAGATGGAAGTGGAATGAGTTTTTATGAACATATTTTAAGAAAATATGAAATTCCAACTATCTTTTTAACCGCTCGTGATAGTGAAGAAGAAATTGTGAAAGCTTTAAACCTTGGTGCTGAAGATTACCTAACCAAGCCATTCTTTACCAAAGAACTACTGGCAAGAGTAAGAAAAATAATTTTGCGAAATCAAAACAATGCTATTATTAAAGTTAAAGATATAACTTTTGATTTAGATAAAATGGAAGTTTATAAAAAAGATAGAAAAGTAGAAGTATCTTCTTTAGAACTTAAAATTTTACATTTATTATTTTTAAATATTAATAAAGTAGTAAATAGAGAAGTTATTATTGATAAATTATGGGAATGGACCGGGAATGATGTTTCGGATCATACCATAACTGTTTATATAAGTCGTTTAAGAGAAAAAATTGGGGATGAAATAATTAAAACCATTAAAGGAATAGGGTATCGGATTGATGAAGAATAATTATTTTAAAAAATATCTATTTATATTTATAACTTTAAGTGGCTTACTTTTAAGTCTCTTAATTATTTTCAATGTTATTGAATATAACTTATATAATCAAAATATTAATCTTAAGATTAATCAAATTTTAAATGTTGTCAAAGAAAATTATCCAGAAGTATCAGAAGCCGAACTTATTAAAATACTAAAAACTAAAAATAATAGCCAAGATATTTTAAATAAATATGGTTTAGATAATACCGAATTTATTATAGAAAATAATAAAATAAATAATACTTATTTTTTGATTTTTAAAATTAGTTTAATGATTATCTATCTAGCTTTAAGTTTGAAATTATTTATAAGTTATAAAAAAATAAATAGTAGGGAAATTGAAGATATTATTAAGGCTTTAGAAAAAATAAGAGAAGGTAATTATCAAGAAAAACTCTCCTATTTTAAAGAAGGAGAATTATCTTTATTAAAAAATGAAATTACCAAAATTATTAGTATGTTAAAAAGTTTAACTGATAAAGCCAGTGGTGATAAATTAAGTTTAAAAGAATCTCTAGAAGATATTTCTCATCAAATTAGAACTCCTTTAACATCTATTTATATTATGCTTGATAATTTAGTTGATAATCCAAGTATGGAAGAAAGCCAAAAAGAAGAATTTTTATTAAAAATTAAAAGAGAACTTTCTAATATTAATTTTTTAATAAATACGTTATTAAAGCTTTCGATGTTTGATGCCTGTACAATTACCTTTATTAAAGATAAGTATCAAGTAAAAGAGATATTAGAGGAAGTAATTTTAAATATTAATAGCTTAAGTGATTTAAAAAATGTCGTGATTAATATAAGTGGTGATACTAAGGAAAAAATCTATGTTGATAAAAAATGGGAAATTGAAGCTTTAACTAATATTTTAAAAAATGCTTTAGAGTATTCTTATAATGATTCAGCTATTGATATAATAGTTCAAAAATATAATTTATATTTTGAAATAATTATTAAAGATTATGGTAAAGGAATTCCTTCTAAAGATGTGAAACATATTTTTGAAAGATTTTATAAGGGAGGCTCTTCAAGTGATAGTATTGGCATAGGTTTGGCTTTAGCTAAATCCATTATTTTAAATGATAATGGGAAGATTACTTGTGAATCAAAAGTTGGGGAAGGAACTACTTTTAAAATTAAATATTTTTATTAATTAATAATAATGTTATAATGAATATAGAAAGTAGTGATTTAAGTGAGTAATAAAAAAAGTATTTTAATGGCTTTCTTTTTAAATTTCTTCTTTGCTATTTTTGAGCTTTTAGGAGGACTTTTTTCTAAAAGTGTAGCTATTATGAGTGATGCTTTACATGATGCGGGTGATGCCCTAAGTATTGGTCTTTCCTATTTTTTAGAAAGAAAAAGTGAAAAGAAACCTAATGCTGATTATACTTTTGGCTATAAAAGATATTCTGTTTTAGGAGCTTTAATAACGATTATCATATTAACGTTGGGTTCCCTGTTGGTAATTGGGAGTTCCTTATATCGCTTGTTTAATCCTTTAGAAGTTAATTATAATGGCATGATTATATTAGCCATTATTGGTTGTGGGGTTAATTTCCTAGGAGTTTATTTGACCCATGAAGGCGATAACTTAAATAAAAAAGCCGTTAATCTTCATCTTCTTGAAGATGTTCTTGGTTGGGTAGTGGTTTTGCTCGGAGCTATTGTAATTAAATTTACTAAATTTTATTTAATTGACCCTCTTATGAGTTTGGGAGTTGCTCTATTTATTTTGATTTCAGCTCTTAAAAATTTAAAAGAAATTATGAATTTATTTTTAGAAAAGACTCCGGAAGGTATAACAGTTAAAGAAGTGGAAAAGTTAGTGAAGAATGTAAAAGGAGTTAAAGATGTTCATCATATTCATTTATGGAGTATGGATGGGGAAGAAATTTATGCTACGATGCATATTGTTAGTGATCGTAAAAAAATTAAAGATGTTAAAAATTTAGTCAAAGAGACTTTAAAGGCTCATCAGATAAATCATACTACAATTGAGATGGAAGAAGATGGAGAAGTTTGTCATGAAGAAAAATGTGCGGTTAAAATAGAAACTCATCATCATCATCACTAGGAGGCATATGAAAAAGTTTTTAAAGTTTTTATTAGTAATTATAATTATCATTATCTTTATGGTTATTTTAGATATGGTTTATATTTTAAAATTTGCTTGTCCTTTAATAAGTCAAAAAGATAGCGAATATCTAGTTTGTGATGTTTATAAAGGACTGTTTTATAATGTTATTACCAGTGGTAATAAATATAAAATTATAGGGAAATGGGAGAAGATTGAATGTCCCAAAGAATTTGAAGTTATTAATGAAACAATTAGTTGTGAGGATTATGAAGAAGAAATTTATCGAACTAGTAATAAAATATATTATTTACCTTGTCTAGAAAGTGATAATATTAAAGTAAGATTTAATAATGGTAAAGAATATAAATTAAAAGAAGTTTTAAATAAAAAAATTCTAACTATTGAAGAACTGATTAAGCAAGGTTTAGAAGTAGTAGAAGAAGAAATCGAGGTAAAAGATAAAATGACTTTGGTAATTGATGATATAAATTATAATGTTTTATTAGAGGACAATGAAACAGTTCAAGAACTTTTAAAAATGTTACCTTTAAATCTTGAAATGCAAGATTTAAATGCTAATGAAAAATATTATTATTTAACTAAAAGTTTACCTACTGATAGTAGTGTTCCTTCTAAAATAAGTAAAGGCGATATTTATTTATATGGAGATGATTGTTTAGTTTTATTTTATAAGGATTTTAAAACTACTTATAAATATACGAAAATTGGCCATATTGCTAATTTAAAAGATTTAGATAATAATAATTTAAAAGTTATGGTTAAATAAAATGTATTATACTTATTATATTAGTAAAATTGGTGATATCACTTTAGTTAGTGATGGAAAGTATTTAACCCATCTTTATTTAGATAAAGTTATTTTTAAAGATAAAAAGTTAAATGATAACTTACTTATTTTTAAGAATACTAAAAAATGTTTAGATAATTATTTTAAGGGTTTAAAGGAAGATTTTAAAAGTTTAAAAATAAAATTAGAAGGAAATAATTTTTCACTTTTAGTTTGGAATATTGTTAAAGAAATACCTTATGGAGAAACTTTAACTTATAAAGATATTGCCATTAAATTAAATAGTAAAGCCTATCAAGCAGTTGGAAGAGTGGTTGGAAAGAATCCTTTACCAATTATTATTCCATGTCATCGGGTAATTGGTCTTAAAAATAAATATAATTATCATTATGGTAAGGAAATGAAACAAAAATTGTTAGAAATAGAAGATATAAAATTTTAAAATTTCTTGCCTTATTTGGTGAAATAGAGTATCATTATTGATAGGTGGTAAAATATGATTAAAAATAAAAATATTATTTCAAATATTGTAACTATCGTTTTAACTTTGATGATAATTATAGGAATATTTTGTTTACTTTTTGTTCCTTCAATAGTCAATGCAAAAAGTTATAATACCATGAATTTTGAGGAGTCTTTAAAAGACGAAAATATAACTTTGAGTTATGAAGATTATAAAGAAAATGATAAACAAGTAACCATTTATCTTTTTAGAGGTAAAGGTTGTTCTGTTTGTAAGTCATTTTTAACATTTTTAAATAGTATTGCTTCCGAATATGGTAAATATTTTAAAGTAGTATCTTTTGAAGTATGGAATGATACAGAAAATAAAAACCTTTTAAATGAAGTAGCTAATTTTACTGGAGTAGCTAATAAGGGTGTTCCTTATATTGTCATTGGAAGTCAAGTTTTTGATGGTTACTATTCTGGCTATGATGAAGATATTAAAGAAGCTATTAAAAATGAATATGCTAAAGATACAAAATATGATGTTTTAAAAGAAATGAATAAAGATGTAACTGATGGTTCTAGTAATAATAGTTCTAGTAGTAATGTTTGGTGGAGTTTATTATTTACTGTTGTAAGTACAGGAATTATTATGTATTATGTTCATTATGAGAATAAAAAGATTTTAACTAGTGTTGAAAAAATTAGCAAGAAAAAATAGAAGGTAGGAAGTAGTAATGAAAAAGAAAATCTTTATTGTTTTAACTTTAATATTAAGTGTTTTATTAGTAGCATCTTGTGGTAAAAAAGAAACTATGAGTGATGCTTTAAAATTTAAAGAAGAATATGAAAGTGTGAATGATACTAAAACTTCTAGTGGAAAAGATATTCGTAATTTAAGTATTCCCGAAGATAATCCTTTTGTTTATAAAACTCCCGAAGATATTGTAAAATTAATGGAAGAAAAAGAAACTTTTGCTGTTTATTTTGGCTATAATACTTGTCCTTGGTGTCGTAGTGTTCTTCCAACTTTAATTGATGTAGCTAAAGATTTAGATATTACTAAAATTTATTATGTTGATATTCATGATATTAGAGATACTTTAGAAATTAAAGATGGAGAAGTAGTAACAAGTAAAAAAGGTAGTGATGGCTATTATAAATTACTCGAGGCCTTTGCTAACGTTTTAGTTGATTATACTTTAACTGATAGTAAAGGTAAAGAAGTTAAAACTGATGAAAAAAGAATTTATGCTCCGAATGTAATTAGTGTTATTGATGGAGTTGCCCAAAAACTTGATACCGGAATTTCCGAATTACAAACTGATGGTTATATGGAATTAACTGAGGAAATGAAAAAAGAAACTTATGATAGATTTAAATGTGTTTTAGAATGTTTAGAAGATGTTCCTGAAAAATGTGGCATAGGTTG
>CANQXB010000031.1 GCA_947627805.1 uncultured Bacilli bacterium | reverse complement strand
AAACTGTTAAAGAAAAAATGAATTTATAATTGGTAAAAATTGTTTACATTTAAAAGTAATCAATTCTTTACATAGAGCATATGTTACTTTATAATAGATATATAAGAAAGAGGGAAGTTAGATGAAAAAAATATCAGTTAAAAAAGCGACAGGAATTTTATTAGTAACCGGTTTAACGGCTGCCGGAGCTTGTGCAATTATGGCAAATACTAATAAAAGTGATAATATATATTCTAATGAAATTAATAATGATGTTAATTTAGCCGAAAGTTTAACTGTGGAAGAAGAAATCAACAGGGCAGTTGCCGAAGTGCAAAATGCAAGTGATATTTCTAGTGAAGTTTTAAAAGCGGAAGAAGAAGTAGAAATTGCGAGTAGTGAGGTTAAAGCTTTAAAAGAAGTTGTAGAAGCGAAAAAAGCGGAAACGGCAAAAGCGACGGAAAATCAAAATGTGGCTTTAAAAGAAGTTAAAGCCGCTAAAGAGGCTGTTAATAAAGCTGATAAAGCAGTTGCTTCAGCTAAAGAAGAAGTAAAGAAGGCTAAAACAGAAGCCGAAAAGAAAGCAGCGGAGGCTAAAGTTAAGAAAGCGGAAGAAGAAGCTAAAAAAGCTAGTGATTTAAAAAAAGAAGCGGAAAAGAAAGCTGAAGAGGCTAAAGAAGCTTTAAGAAAAGCGGAAGAAGCCAAAGCTAAAGCTGAAGAAGAGGCTAAAAGAAAAGAAGAAGAAAGACAAATTGCTGAAGCTAAAAGAATAGCAGCTGAAGAAGAACAAGCGAGAAGAAAAGCGGCGGAAGCTCAAAGAAAAGCGGAAGAGGAAGCTGCTAGAAAGGCTGAAGAACAAAGAAAAGCTGAAGAAGAAGCAGCTCGATTCCAAAGAGTTTTAGAGCAAGCTAAAAAAGGTGAAGAATTAGATAAACAAAATTATGAAGCAGCTTTAAAAGCTAAAGAGGAAGAAGTAGCTAAGAAAAGAGAAGAAAGATTGGCTAGAGAAGCCGCTGAAAGAGAAGCCCAAGAGAAAGAAGAAGCTGAAAGAAGAGCTAGAGAACAAGCGACAGTAAAAGAAGAACAACCTAAAGAAGAATTACCAGGAGATAGAGTATTTACTTTTAAATCTCAAGATTTACAAAATGCAGCTGATAATGTAGATAGGGCGATAGAGGCCGCTGATAAGGAACATCCTTTTGAAGTATCTCGTGATAAATATGGAAGACTAAAAGATAGTGAGAAAAATGCTGGTTATATTTGGTTCATTCGATTTACATGTGATATGAATGAATGTGCAGGCTTTAGAGAATCTGGTTCTAATAATTTAAAAGGTGATGTTATATATGGTCGAAGAGGTTCTGTTTCTAGTATGACTGTTTATGCTCCAAAAGCTAAAGCGGGTTATAAATTTGTAAGATGGGATGAATCAACTTATACCATTAATAATGTCACAATGACTAGTTTTAAAGCCGTATATGAAACTATCTAAATAAATAAAACTAAAACTTCTTAGAAATAGGAAGTTTTTTTCTTATTATAAATCTTGTTATATTGAAAAATAGAGTGGTTTTTGATAGAATTAATATTGAGGTATTAATTATGGACAAAACAAGTATATTTAATGTAGCGGCTTTAAGACAAGAAATGATTTTAATTACGATAAATGAAGTTATTGAATCTTTAGAAAAAAAAGGTTATAAAGCCGAAAATCAATTAGTTGGTTATCTTTTAACGGGTGACCCTTTATATATTTCTAATTTTGAAGGAGCTCGTGATAAAATGAAAGAATTAAAAAGAGAAGAGATTCTCCTAGCTTTAATTAATTCTTATGAAGGAAAGTAACATGCGCCTTGTTGGCCTAGATTTAGGGACTAAAACCTTAGGAGTTTCCATTACCGATAAAACGCAAACTCTTGTAAGTCCTTTAAAAGTTATTCATTTTTTAAAAGAAGATTATCAAGATGCTTTAAGTAAATTAGAAGATTTATTAAAAGATTATGAAGTAGAACTTTTAGTATTAGGACTTCCTAAAAATATGGATGGTTCTTTAGGTTTTGCAGGTGATAGAAGTTTAAATTTTCAAAAAATATTGGAAAGTAAGGGTTATAAAGTTATTTTAGAAGATGAAAGATTAACAACTAAACTAGCAGAAAATATCATTCATGCAAATACCGAAAATGTTAAAAATACCAAAGGAAAAATTGATAGTCTAGCGGCATCTTTAATATTAGAAAGTTATTTAAGCGAGGTTCAAAGTGGTATTAAAAAATAAAAAAGGTAGTCAAAAAGAAGTTAATTTACTTTATAAAATTGAAATAAATAGTCAAGATTATTTAGTTTATGAAGATGAAGAAACCCATAGTATTTATGCAGGAATTTATGAAAAGAATAAATTAAATAGTTTAAGTGATAAAGAAATTAGAGAATTAGAAGAAATAGTTGAGAGAATAGAAGGTTGAAGTAATGAGAAAAAAAACTAAAAGAATAATTATAATTTTAATATGTTTACTAGGGGTTATTCTTTTAATGATTGGAATGTATTTTTATGGTTTAACAAGTGTTAGTAAAGAATCCGAAAAAGTTACTTTTAATATTCCCAAAGGTACTAGTACGAAAGAAGTTATAAATGAGCTATATGAAGCCAATCTTATTAAAAGTAAAGTTGCCTCTTTAATTTATGTAAAACTTCATAAAGGTATTATTATTCAAGCTGGTACTTATGAACTTAATCGCAGTCAAAATGTAAGAGAAATATTTACTTCTTTAAATGAAGGAAAAACGATTAAAGATACGATAAGTGTAACTTTTATTGAAGGTAAAAGAATAACGGATTATATGAAAGTTATTGAAGATAAGTTTGGTTATGAAGAAAAAGAGATATTAGACCTTTTAAATAATGAAGAATACTTAAAAAATTTAATTAATAAATATAGCTTTTTAGATGAAAGTATTCTTAATAAAGATATCTATTATAGTTTGGAAGGGTACTTGTTTCCAGCTACTTATGAATTCTATAAAAATGCTAGTTTAGAAGAAATACTCCAAAAAATGCTTGATAAAACCCAAAATGTGTTAGATAATTATAGTACCTCTTTAAATGAGAGGGGCCTTAGTTATCATGAACTTTTAACAATGGCTAGTATTATTGAAAATGAAACAATGGCTAAAGAAGACCGTAGTATAGTTAGTCAAGTTATCTATAAAAGATTAGATATGAAAATGAGTTTAGGGATGGATGTTACGGCATATTATGGAGTTAGAAAAGACTTAAAAGAAACTTTGACAACTAGTGACTTAAATAGTGTTAATGCATATAATACAAGGAATACTTCTTTTTTAGGACTTCCTGTTGGACCTATATGTAATCCTAGTGAAGATTCTATCAAAGCAGCCTTAAATCCTAGTGCTACTGATTATGTCTATTTCTATGCTGATAAAGAAGGTAAACTCCATTTTGCGAAAACTAATGCGGAATTTCAAGAGCTTATAAGGAAGTATAGTTAGGTGATTTATTTATGAAAGAAAAAATCTTGGAAATGGAAAATTATGCCCAAGAAAAAAATGTTCCCATTGTGGAAAAGAAAACAATTGCTTTCATTATGAAGTATATTAAAGAAAATAATATTAAAAATGTATTAGAAATTGGTTCGGCCATCGGTTATTCAGCTATTTTAATGGCTAGTGCCGGGGAAAATGTTTTTGTTACAACTATTGAAAGAGATGAAGAACGTTATATGGAATGTTTAAAAAATGTCAAAAGTTGTGGCATGGACAAAAAAATTAATGTTGTTTTTCAAGATGCTTTAGAAGTTAATTTATCAGAAGAAGTAAAATATGATTTAATATTTATTGATGCTGCGAAAGCGCAAAATATTAAATTCTTTGAAAAATATAAATATTTCTTAAAAGATAGTGGAACCATTATAACTGATAATTTAAAATTTCATGGTTATGTTGGTAAAAGTGAAGATATTGAAAGTAAAAATTTAAAAAGTTTAGTTAGTAAAATTGAAGAATATATTAATTTCTTAAAAGAAAATACGGAATTTGACACCAAATTCTATGATATTGGGGATGGTATTTCCGTAAGTGTATTTAAACATGAAAAAGAATAAAATTTTAATAACCATTAATGAGCTAAATGATATTGCAAAATTAAAAGAATTAGGTATTAATCATTATGTCTTTCCTTTAAAAGATTTTTGTGTAGGCATACCTAATACTTTTTTAGTTTCTGAAATACCTAAGGATGTTTATGATAATAGTTATCTTTTTCTAAATCGAGTTTTAGATAACAAAGGAATTGATGAATTAAAAAAAATAATTGATTCCTTACCTAATATTAAAGGGCTTATTTTTGATGATGTAGGAGTTATTCCTTTAATTAAAGATAAGAATTTTGAAAGTATTTTATTTTTAAATCATTTTAATACCAATAAAGAGAGTGTTAAAATTTATTTACAATACGTAGATAGTGTAATAGTAAGTACGGACATTACGCAAGATGAAATTGAAGGAATTGTTAAAAGTAATCCTGAAGTTACTTTATTTGTTTTAGGGTATGTAAATGCCATGTATTCGCGGAGATTATTAATTGATAATTATGTTAAATATCATCATCTTAAAAGAACTAATCCTTTGAAAATTAAGAATGGTGCTCAAGAATTTTTAGTTTATGAAAATGCTTATGGAACTGTCTTTTTAGCTAGTCCTTTATTTAATGGTCTATCTTTAACTTCCCTAAAGGCTAAATATTATTTTATTAATTCGGCCTTTTTAACATTTGAAGATATCAAAGATTTACTAGAAGGTAAAAGTTCTTTAGATTTTAATGATGGTTTTTTAAATCAGGAAACCATTTATAAACTTAAAGGAGAGTGATGATAATGCCGGAGTTACTTGCGCCCGCTGGCGATTTAGAAAGACTTAAAATTGCTTATCTTTATGGGGCTGATGCCGTTTATATTGGGGGTACAGATTATAGTTTAAGGGCTAATGCTAAAAACTTTAATTTAGAAGAAATAAAAGAAGCCACGACTTTTGCCCATCATTTAAAGAAAAAAATTTATGTGACAGTTAATATTGTCTTTCATAATAAAAATTTAGAAGGTTTAAAAGAATATTTAGAAAAACTAAAAGAAATAGCGGTTGATGCCGTTATTGTAAGTGATATTATTGGTCTTAAGTTAGCTAAAGAAGTCGGTTTAGATATTATTTTGTCAACTCAAGCTAGTGTTTTAAATTATTCTAGTGTTCAGTTCTATAAATCTTTAGGAGTAAAAAGATTTGTCTTAGGAAGAGAAGCTACAAGAGAAGATATTATAAGAATCAAAAAAGAAAAAGTGGAAGTTGAATGTTTTATTCATGGAGCCATGTGTACTTCCATAAGTGGCAAATGTGTTTTATCAAATTATATGACCAATAGAGATTCAAACCGGGGTGGTTGTGCGCAAATCTGTCGGTGGGTTTTTGAGACCGACGACGTGCCTTTTACTTTTATGAGTAAAGATTTAAATATGGTGGAATACCTGGAAGATATGATGAATATTGGAATTGATTCTTTTAAAGTTGAAGGAAGAATGCGGTCCATTTATTATTTAGCAACGGTTATTAAATGTTACCGAGAAATAATTGATAAAATAAAAAGTAAGACATTAAAAGAAGAAGATAAAAAATATTATAAATTAATTTTAGATCGCGTAGCTAATCGGGATTCAGCGCCGCAATTTTATCAAAAGTTTCCCGGAAGTGAAGAAAGTTATTTCCAAGATAGAATTGAAGTATCTAATCAAGATTTTTTAGGAATTGTGACGGATTATGATAAAAAGACAAAATTATTAAAGATTGAAGAACGAAATTATTTTCAAAAAGGCGATATTGTTGAATTTATTGGTCCTAATATGGAAGATATTACATATACTATAGAAAGTATTATAGATGAAGAAGGTAATTCTTTAGAGGTGGCAAGACATCCCCAAATGGTGGTATATTTACCATTTAATCATGAATTACCTAAATATAGTATGATGCGTATTAAAGTATTTGACAAAAAGCAAGTTTTATAGTATCATTTAGTACGTTATAAATAAAAAGGAGAGATTTTTTTAATGAAAAAAGAAGATTTTTTCGAACTAACTGCTGAAGGTTATTTAGAGTTAGAAACTGAGTTAAATGAACTTAAAAATGTTAAAAGAAAAGAAGTAATAACAGCTTTAAAAGAAGCAAGAGCAATGGGTGATTTATCGGAAAATGCCGATTATGATGCCGCTCGTAATGACCAAGCTCAAATTGAAGCGAGAATAAAAGAATTAGAATATAAACTAGAACATAGCCAAATTGTCGATAAAAAAAGAAAAGGTGGCAGTATTGGTATTGGTTCCGTTGTAACTATTAAAGATGATGATGGTGATGAAGAAGAATATAAAATTGTTTCTTCTGTGGAAGCTGACCCTTTTAATAATAAGATATCCGTTGAGTCACCAATTGGAATTGCTATGAAAGGTCATAAAAAAGGCGATACCGTTTTAGTGGAAAGTCCTAATGGGGGCTATAACGTAACAATTGTTAATGTAGCTTAAAATCCTTAAATTTAAGGATTTTTTTCTTGCTTTTTCCTTAATTTAAGATATAATATTTACTACTAAATGAGGGATTTAGATGAAAGTTACTATTGAAAGTAAAAATTTAAGATTATATTTAAGAGAATGGTTAGGTTATTTAGCGGTTAATAAAGAAAAATTAGAAGAAATAACAGCTAATGTTTTAGCCCAAGCTTTACCTAATAATAAGTTAAAACAAGATACTTATACTTTAAGTCATGGAAGAGTGTATGATGTTATGGAAGATGCTCATACTATTTTCTTTGTGGCTAAAGGAAATACTTATCATAATACTTTAATATTAAAAGCTTATGTAACTAATAAAGGTTATAATAATTTAGAAGTATATTCTAAAAATAATGGTAAATATACGATCTATACTTTAAAAGATAATTTTGAATTAGTTCCTTTGATTCATAAAGTAGATAATGGTTATTTAAAAATTAGAAGAAATTATGTCGATAATCCTAATTGTTATAATTTAACTTTAACAAAAGATAAAGTAGAAGTTAATATTTTAATTTATTCTTCTAATAAAGCTATAAAATATGTTTTAAGAGATGATATTTTAGAAGAAGCCATAATGGATGAAAATTATTTTAAGATATCACTTTCTAAAATAGTTGATATTTTATCTTGTTCTTTTCGAGGTGAAAACTTTAATAAAGCTAAAATTATGATTAAAATTAAAACTCCTTTAGAAGATTTTAAAATAACTATTAAAAATGGTCAAATAGGTAATATAATTAGTTCTTCTAAAAATGGTAATAGTTATCATTATATTCAAGATGAAGATAATCTTGTTCCTTGGAATTTTTCTGATAAAGAATTTACGGGAATTGGTAAAGAAATAAAACCCACGATGAAAATATTAGAAAGATGCCAAAAAGAAAATAAAGGAAGATAAAGTTTATTGCTAATTAAATAAATTTATAATATAATATAAGAAGTATTTGAAAGAAGGGAACTTATGAAAAACGTACATGAAATAGAAATAAAATTAGAAGGAGAAAAATGGACTAAATGTCTTGATAATGCTTTTAAAGAAGAAATTAAAGAAGTTAAAATTGATGGTTTTCGTAAAGGAATGGCTCCAAAAGAAGTTTATTTAAAAAAATATGGAATAGAGTCATTATACTCAAAGGCTGTTAATGAAGCTATTAATGTTGCTTATAAAGAATTATTAGATAAAAATGAATTAGTACCTATTATTGAACCAAGTGTTGATGTAACAGGTATTTCTGATGGTTCAGTAATCTTTAAGTTTACTATTATTACAAAACCAGAAGTAAAACTTTCTTCTTATAAAAATTTAGGTGTTAAAAAAGAAAAAGCCAAAGTTAGTAAAGAAGAATTAGAACATGAAATTGGCCATTTAAGAGAAGATTTAGCCGAAATAGTTGTTAAAGATAATGGCGAAGTAGTAGAAGGTGATACCGTTGTTATTGACTTTGATGGTTATGTTGATGGCAAACCTCTAGAAGGTGGTAAGGGGGAAAATTACCCTTTAGAAATTGGTAGTCATACTTTTATTCCTGGTTTTGAAGAAGGTTTAATTGCTCATAAGAAAGAGGAAGAAGTAACTCTTAATATAAAATTTCCAGATAATTATGTTGAAGAATTAAAAGGTAAAGATGTTACTTTCAAAGTTAAGATTCATGAAATTAAAACCAAAGTTTTACCAGAAATCGATGAAGAATTCTATAAAGATTTAGGTCTTGAAGAAGTTAAGACTAAAGAAGAATTTGAAAGAGAAGTTGAAAAGACTATTAAAGAAAGAAAAGAACATGAATTAGATGATAAATTTGTTGATGATTTACTAGAGGCAGCTTCTAAAAACTTAGAGGTGGAAATTAATCCCGAAATTATTGATAGTGAAGTTCATAGAATGATTGAAGGCTATGAAAGACAATTAAAAATGCAAGGAGTATCATTAGAACAATATTATCAAATAACCGGAACAAATCATGAAGATTTACATAAACAAATGGAACCAGAAGCCATTAAAAATATCAAATATCGTTATATAATTGAATTTATTGCCGATAATGAAAAAATTGACTTTACCGAAAAAGAAGTTGAAGCTAAGGCAAAAGAAATGGCTGAAAATTATGGTATTAAATTAGAAGAGTTAATTAATGCTTATGGTTCATTAGAAGTTGTTAAATATGATATGAAAATGCATAGAGCCTTAGAAATCTTAAAAGAAAGTAATGAAAAATAATTCCTTTTTGGGAATTATTTTTTTGGCCTATTTTGTCGAAAATTGAGAAGTTTTGACAACGTTTGTCGAAAGTGTTGCAAAGAATAAAAATATGTATAAAATATAGTCTTCGAGACGAGAAGTCTAGCCTACTTTCAGGGGGTTTTGGAAACAAAATCTTTTTGAGAGGTAGGTGTTATTTATGAAATTAATAGTAGTAATATTATTAAAAGTAATTTCTTTTATAGCAACCAACTTGTTACATCAAAACAAAAAAGAAGCCATCTCTATTAGGATTGACATCCAAACGAGATAGCAAAATAACAATTTGGCTACGATAACTCGTCTCCATTAATTAGATTATACCAAAAGAATAGATATTATTCAAATGTTTTA
>CANQXB010000030.1 GCA_947627805.1 uncultured Bacilli bacterium | reverse complement strand
AATCTTGGTGTCAATACAGCAACACATACAAATTTGAAGAATATGCTTTAAATAACACAAATAATCATACCCAAATTGATGTTTGTTCTACCTTTAATTTAGTTTATAATAATGTATCTTATATAAATAATGAGGATATTAAAATAGATAATTCTGTAATAGAAATTACTTCTAATAAAAAAGATAATACCAAAAAAATTAATAATAAATTATTTAATATAAATACTAATACTTATGAAAATATAATATATAATAAAAAGCAAGTTGCTATTGATTTATTAAATAAATTAGATTCTTCTATAATGACTATTAGTAAAAATATTATAAAGAATTATTTGGTAAAAAATGTTGTTTATAAATTAAATAATAGAATTGTTGAAATACAAGTAAATCAAAATAACTTATTAGTATCTTTTCATAAGGTTGCTAAACAATTTGATATTGAAAATAAATTGATAGATCGTAAAGGTTATGAAAATAATAGTATATGTTATTCTTTAACTGTTGAAGATAATGATAGTTGTGATTATGCTACTAAAATTATTGAAAATGTTTATAACTTTTTTACTACCCCACAAGAAAGTTTAAGTGATATTTTATTTAGTAATTTAAAATTTAAAATTACTACTTTAGATACTTCTATAAGTGAACATACGACTAATAAAGGTTTAATGTTTAAGGGAAAAAGAAATTTTGTATTATTATCAAAAACAAATTATGGAGTTTATGTTAGGTTATTAAATGTTTCTAATTCTAATAATGAGTTAAATGTAGTTACTAGAAAAAGTTATGAACCACTATGTTTATCATACAAAGTTAAAAATAATGAAGATATTGATATATTATTTCCTTATATTAAAGAAAGTTATAAAATATGTAGTATTAATCCTATTGATTTAAAATATAAATTTTATGAAATATATCAAGTTTAATAAGCAGAAATTACTGCTTATTTTTTATACAAATGTTAATGGAATAATAGGAAAAAAACTAGTTCCATGATATAATTATTTGTGTAAGTTGGTGGTAATTTATGTCTATAATTAAAAATTCATTGTATGGGTTTGTAATTGGTGATGCTATTGGTGTGCCTATTGAATTTGAAGAAAGAAAAAAATTAATGAATAATCCAGTTACATCAATGTTAGGTTATGGTAGTTACGATGTTCCAAAAGGAACTTGGTCTGATGATACTTCTATGACTTTAGCAACAATAGATTCTATGATTTGTAATAATGGAAAAATTAATTGTAATGATATGGCTGAGAAATTTTGTAATTGGGTAAATAATGCTGATTATACTGCTACCAATGAAGTATTTGATATAGGCATCACTACTAAATATGCTTTAATGAGATATTGGGATGATAAGTCTGATGCTACAAAATGTGGTGGTAACGGTTTTAATGAAAATGGGAATGGATCTTTAATGAGAATGCTACCTATTGTCTGGTACTGCTATTATAATAAATTGCAAGATAATGAAATATTAGAAGTTGTCAGAAAAACATCATCAATTACTCATGCACATGATATTAGTATTATGGGTTGCTATATTTATGTTAAATATATTTTGTTTTTATTATATGGTAAAGATAAATATTCAAGTTATAGTATGGTAAAATGTTTAGATTATTCTATGTTTACTGAAGAATCAAAAAATGAATACAAAAGATTTTTGAAAACAGATATTTCAAAAGAAAAATTAGATAATATAAAATCTACTGGGTATATTGTTAATACTTTAGAAACAGTTATATGGATCGTTCTTAATTGTAATAATTATAATGAATCAATTATAGGGGCTATTAATTTAGGTGGTGATACTGATACTATTGGAGCAATAACTGGATCTATTGCAGGATTACTTTATGGTTTTGATAAAATAAGTGAAAAATGGTTAAAAGATTTGTTAGGAAAAGAAAAATTAGATTTTTATATTACTAATATTGAAAAGGTTTTTGGAAGTGTTAGCAATGACTAAAAAAATTACTGAACATGGTAAAATTCGTATTAAAGAACGAGTTAATTCTAATATAAGAGTTTCAAGTTTAAGACATCAAGTTTTAAATAATGGAAAAAGTCTTTATGACTATACTGGCAAATTTTTTCAATATTTAAAGTCTAAAGAAAATGGAAGATTTAAAATCAAAGTTTATAAAAATTATCTTTATGTTTTTTCTAAAAATAGTAGAAGAATAATAACTACTTATCAAGTACCAGATAAATACATACCTTTATCAGATTATGAGATTTTACCAGAAATAAGCAAAATTATAAATATAATTATTTCAAACAATAATAAATATATTAATGTATTTTTAAATGATGGTAATAATTATTATGGTGTTGTAGATTTTAACCCTAATATTCCAAGAGATCAAGTTTACTTAACACTAGATGATGAATTACAAATAAAAATCTACGGTAATGAAATTATTAAAATTGTTTCTTGCTATGATGAAGTATTATATGAAAAAAATAAAATAATGGTTTAAGGAGTGTCTATGAAAAGAAATATAGAAAATGTTTTAACAGATAAAAAAGTTGAAAGTATTAGAAAATATTATAAAAAAAATCTATTAATATTAGAGTTGCAACTAATTTTATATAATAACTATAATATCTATATAAGACTAGACTATTTTAATAAATTTAAAACATATCGTTTAAGTTGGTTTGATTTAGATGATTTAGATATTAATTTTATTGAAAAGAATATGAGTATTGAGTATGTATCACCAGAAACAGTTGATGTTATTTTTAAAATTCTTGATAAAAGAAATACAGATCAGGAAGTATTTTACGAAGAAGAACTTGCCGATGGAAAAGTAATATTATCATTATTTAATTATGGTAAAGTTTATACATATAAATTTTATAAATATATTCCTAAAAAAATTGCTTTCTTATCAGATATATTTATTATTATATTTAATAATTTGCCTAGAAAATTACAAAACTTTTTATTTGAACTTCATGCTGAATTAGAGAATGATGTTACTAGATATGAATATAAAAAAGAGTTTTCTTTTGATTTATTTAATGATGATATAAATAAAATATTTGCCTTTCAAATTATAGATCGTGGTAAAAAGTATTATGAAGAAAATAAAGTTAGGTTTTTAGAAAAAATTGATGATGACAGATATTTTGCAGTTGTTGAGGGTACAGAAAAATATTTAGTTGTAATTAAATATGATGAAAAAGATAAGAAAATGCAAGTATATTGTTCTTGCCCATGTGAATTTTATTGTAAGCATATATATGCAGTAATTTTGGCTATAAGAAATAATAACTTTAATCGTTTTTATAAAATTAATTACAGAAATCCTAATTTGTCTATAATGGAAAGAGTTTTAAATTTTGACTATCAATTATGTATGGGAATTGTAGAAAAGAATTTTGAAATAATTAATAATGATGGTGATATTGAACTAATACCAATATTTGATTCAAATGGCAAATGTAATTGGCAAGTTTTAGAGGATGATGAAAATATGACTTTAACTAGACTTTTACAAGATATTATTCATAATCAGTAATTGAGAGGTGTTTAAAAAATGCAGGGACTTCCACAAATTAAAGAAATATGTATAAATGATTATATAAAAGAAATTCATTCTTCATTAGAAAATAAAAATTATCTTTCCGCATTATCAGTTGCTCTTATGATTCCAGATATTTGTAGAAATCAATTAGGGTTGAAAAGAAAATCTGGGTATATTAATTGGTTTAATAAATATGTATTTAAAAAATATTATGATATTCCAAGTAAACATTATTTAAAAAAATTAGATAAAGGTATAGGTGAAACTTATAGAATTAAATTTAATGGAAATGTTTGTTATGCTTTAAGATGTGCAATATTACATACTGGTAGTACTGTTATTGAATTTGAAAATAAAAAAGATAAATTGAAAGCAAGAATTGATAAAATAGAACTTTGCATAAATAGTGAAAGTAATTTTGATAATCAATATGGAGAATCTTCATCAATAGTAACTTTTAGTGATAATACAAAATCTATTAGAATTAGAGTAAATATAATAACTCTTATTAAAAATATATTGGCTGGTTATAAAACTTTTTTAAAAGAAAATAACATAGATAAAGATAAATTGTTTTATTTAATAGATTTTGATAAAAAAGGAAATATTATTTTTACTCCAATTAATTAGTCATAAAATCTTTAATACAACTGTTTAAGATAGTCAAAATCTATGGTATAATAATTAATGTAGTTATGTTTGGAGGTATTTTATATGGAATCAACCAATTTATCTAAAATTAAAAGAGAAAAAATGTTAAATACTATTAGTGAAATTAAGAAAAATATTACAGATGAAGATACATTAAATAATTTATCATTAATTGAAAATGAATTAACAAAGAAAAAATATGGATTAATATGGGAAGAGCATGAGGAAAGAGTTGATAAGGAACTAATAAGTAAAATACCAACTTTTGAAGAATTAAAAGAAAAAGAAATAAAATGTAGTAAAAATAATGAGTTTAACTTTTTATTAGAGGGTGATAATTTACACAGTCTATATTTATTAAATAAAACACATAAAGGAAAAATTGATGTAATATATATAGATCCACCATACAATACTGGAAATAATGATTTTATATATAATGATAATTTTATTGCTCCAGATGATGGGTATAAGCATTCTAAATGGTTATCATTTATGAAAAAAAGACTTGAAATTTCTAAAAATTTATTATCAAAAAAAGGTGTAATATTTATAAGTATTGATGATAATGAATTTGCACAATTAAAATTGCTTTGTGATGACATTTTTGGAGAACAAAATTTTGTTACAACTATTCATTGGAAAAGAAGTGAATCACAAAATAATAGTGCAAAGCAAATTGCAATTGTTGGGGAATATATTTTATGCTATGCCATTGATAAAACTTCTAGAATTTTTAACAAAGTTGAATTAAAATCTACTGCATTAAAGGAGTATAGATATTATGATGAATTGACTGGAAAATATTTTAGAAGAGGAACAATTGTTGATAATACAAGAGGAAAAAATATTCTTGAAATAACTTCTCCAAATGGTATAACTAAAACAATTAAAAGTATTAGAAATAAGCAATTCTTTGATGAAAAAAATAAGAATAATGAAATTTATTGGACAGAAACAGGCACACCTTATTTGAAAATCTTTTTAGACAAATCAGAAGGTCAAGTTTCAAATAATTGGTTTGATAGTTATGGGGTAAATGAGGATGCTGCAGATGATTTAAGAAAAATGGGAATAAATTTTTCCTTTTCCAAACCATCTAAACTTATAAAACAATTATTAAAATTAACTTCTAATAAGGATTCAATAATTTTAGATTTTTTTGCTGGGAGTGGTACAACTGCACAAGCAGTATTAGAATTGAATCAAGAAGATGACGGTCATAGAAAATATATTTTATGTACTAATAATGAAAATCAAATATGTGAAAAAGTAACATACGATAGATTAACAAAAGTTATAAAAGGTTTTAAAGAAATTGATGGAATTAACTCAAATTTAAAATATTACAAAACATCATATATTCCAAGAATCAATACAGATGAAGAAAATCTTAGTAAAAATTTAATGATTAATATTAAAAACTTGATACAATTGGAAAATGGTATTTCAGTTGATGATAAGATAGTTAAAATTTTTTTAGAAGAAGATAAACTTGATAAATTTTCTAAAAATCAAGATGAACTTGATGCTTGTAATAAACTTTACATTTCTTCTGATATATTACTTACTTCTAATCAAGAAAAAATATTTAAAAACAATAATATTGAAGTATATATTATTCCAGAATATTATTTTAAAGATGAAATATTGGAGGTGGCATAATGCAAGGAATACAATTAAAAAATTTTCAAATAGATACAGTTAATAAGTTATTGGATGCTACTTCTGTTGGAACAAAGAAAGAAATTTTAGTTCAAGCCCCTACTGGAAGTGGAAAAACAATAATATTACTTTCTTATATTGAAGAATATTTGAGTGAAAATAACAATACGATTTTTGTATGGCTTACACCTGGCAAAGGTGAATTAGAAGAACAAAGTCGTAGCAAAATGATAAAATTATTACCAAATTTAAGTAATAAAGATATTCAAGATGTATTGTTGCAAGGTTTTAATGCAAAAGATACTGCTTTTATAAATTGGGAAACTGTTACGAAAAAAGGAAATAATGCCTTAAGAGAAGCAGAAAGGAAAAATTTATATGAAAGAATACATGAAGCACATAATTTTGGATATAAATTTATTGTAATTGTAGATGAAGAACACTTAAATAAAACTGTAAAAGCAGAAAGTATTATTGATTATATAGATCCAAAGTATATTATTAGAGTTAGTGCTACAACAAAAACTAATAAAGAAGCAGAAAATATAATTATAAATGAGTTAGATGTTATTAATGAGGGACTTATTACTAGAGCATTGTATATTAATGAAAATGTTTCTAATTCAAGTGTATTGTCAAATGAACATGAGTATTTATTAGATCTAGCAATTTCAAAAAGGAAAGCAATTAAAGAAGAATATTCAAAAAGGAATATACAAGTTAATCCTTTAATTATTATTCAAGTTCCTAGTAACTCTGATTCACTTATAACTCAAATTGAAAATATATTAGAAGATAAGGGCTATGATTATAACAAACAAAATTTAGCAATATGGCTTTCTGAAAGAAAAGAAAATATTGATAACATAGAAAATAACGAATCAAATCAAGCAATTCTTATTATGAAACAAGCAATTTCTACTGGATGGGATTGTCCTAGAGCAAAAATACTAGTAAAACTTCGTGATAATATGAGTGAAGATTTTGAAACTCAAACTATTGGAAGAATACGAAGAATGCCACAAGCACATCATTATGATAATGTACTTTTAGATAATTGCTATCTTTATACTTTTGATGAAAAATATGAGCAAAGTGTAAAACAAGAATTAGGCAGTAATGCTTATGATACAAAAATTATATTTTTGAAAAAAGAATACAAAAATTTATCACTAAAAAAATTGTCTTTTGATTCTTCTTTCGATGGCTTTGATGAAAGACAAACATTTAATATTTTACATCAGTATTTTATTGATAAATATAAACTAACAACTAATAAAAAAAATAATAAAACTATATTAGAAGCAAATGGATATATTTTTAAAAATACTATTGAAAATTATATTGTTCAAGATAAAATTGTTAGATTAAATTCTGATGAAATAGAAAATGCTAATAGAATTAAAGTCGAATCAGCAGTTAAAACTAGTAAAAATGGTTTTGAATTAAGATATTCTATAAATGTTATAGCATCTAAAATTGGTATGAGATATGATAGAACAAGATTAATGCTTGAAAGGATGTTTTGGAAGCAAAAATTATTTAATAAAAAATTTGTTGATCTTTCATTAACAGAATTTTATGCTTTTGTCATAAATAATGAAGAAATATTAAAAAATGATTTTCAAGAGGCAGTAAGTCAAAAAGCAAGGCAACAAAAACTAAAATTAGAAGAATTAAAAGAAACAACTTGGTATCCACCAGAAATGGATTATATAAAATATGATCCTAAAATGAAAGATACTACTATTTATGAAAAAAATATATACTTAAATTATCCTAATAGTACAATAAAATCAAAATCAGAAAGAATGTTCGAAAATTATTGTGAAAATAGTAGCAAGATAAAATGGTTTTATAAAAATGGTGAATCATCTGCAGATTATTTTTCCATTGTATATGTTGATGCAGTAAATAAAAAATGGCATTTTTACCCAGATTTTATAGTTTGTGATAGCAATAATAAAATATGGATTATTGAAACTAAAGGTGGAGAAAATGCTGATGGTAAATCCAAAAATATTGATATAAAAGTAGAAAACAAATTTGAAGCATTAAAAGAATATTCAAAAAAATATAATATTAATTGGGCTTTTGTAAGAGATTATGATAAAAATAATAAACTATATTATTCTAATACTATCTATACAGAAGAAATGGAAACTGACAGTTGGAATTTATTAGAAGATATTTTATGATAAAAAAAGAAATAGTCATCATTTTGATTATTTCTTTTCATCTACTCTAGTAAAATTTGTTTTATGGCTAGGATTATATTCTAATAATTTAGAACTAGTCATTTTAAGTTTAGAATCAATATTCTTATTCATTCCATCAGCAATTTTATCAAGCATTTCAATAGTTGGCTTTCTTTTGCAATTTTCTATTTGATTAACATAAACTAAATTGCTACCTATCTTTTCAGCAAATTTTTCTTGAGATAAGTTATATGTTGCTCTATAAAACTTAAAATTCATAGCAAGAATTTCTTTACTGCTCATACCCATAAATTCCTTACCTCCAATTCATTAATTATTTTATACAACTGTTAAGTAAAAGTCTTTTGCACAACTGTTTATGGAAAACTATTTACTTTATTTAAAACTTGGTATAAAATCTAATTGTAGTAACAACTTTTTTATAGAAATTGAGGTGATAATAGTGTTAAAATTTTCTGACTTCCTTTATATATTATGGATAAGTTTTTTAAAAATTATAATTGTAATTGGTTGTTTTATTGCTATAATGAGTTTGATTTCTTTTAATCATTCATTAGGAATATTTATTGCAGATAGTATGGAAATACCACACGACTTGGCTTTAACAATTACAAGTTTTGGTTTTGTAAATAATGTAACAGTAGTATTTACTGTGTTTGAATTAGGATTTATTGTTTTTGTATTAAGCAAATTTAAAATCATAAATAATATATTTAATTTTGCTTTTGATTTTTTAGGTTAAGAGGTATTTATGGTAATTAAAGATTATAAAGTTAATGAAGCAGTCTTAGTAACTCGTTATGTTTTAGATTCCCTATATCAAAAATATTGTAGTAGTTATCCAAAAGAAATAGAAAAAAAAGTTGTTGATTTGATAAATGATCTAAGAGATAACTTAGAGGGACAACAAGATATTGATTCCCCTAAATGTGATATTATAGATTCCTACTATATGGAAAGAATTATATTTGATGATGAAGAAAATAATACAGATAATGAATAGTCAATTTATTGCAAATAATTGACTTTTTTTATGTTTTGTTATATTATAATAAGCAATTTCTGGGGTGGTGTTTTGTGTTTGAGTTGTACGAT
>CANQXB010000029.1 GCA_947627805.1 uncultured Bacilli bacterium | reverse complement strand
AGTTTGTGGTACTGGAGGAATTGTTGTATCTCCAGGTTCAGTTGTTCCTGGTTCATCAGCTGGAGTACCAGTTCCTATTACTTTATAGTCGCCTTCAGTTCTAACTTCTAGACCTTCACCAACTACGTATTTAGTAACAACAGCAGATGAATATTCACCATCAGCAGTTCCACCAATTATTGAATATAGGTATTTACCACCAGTTAACATTCCTTTGAAATGATCAGCAAGACCATTTTCATCTAATCCTGTTAATAAAGTATCAGTAACAAATACAGCAGGAACGTCCTTTTTACCAGCAGCAAAATCACCACCAGAAATAGCATATGTTAATTCACCATTTCCAAAGTATAATGGACTATATTGAGAAGCTTTAGTAAGTGTAAATTGTCCACCAGTAATTTCTAGAGAACCTTCACCACTACCTTGAGTATTTATAACTGCATGATTTCCAGTACATTTTAAAGTACCTGCACTAACTAATACATCTCCGCCTTCTACATTAATAGCAGCATCATCACTAGTAATGACTCCACCTTTAACTACTAATGAACCATTAGCAATTGAGAAAGCAAATGCTCCAGTTACATCATAAGTACCATTATTAATAGTTACAACAGCATCTTCATTAGCAGCGGCAACATCAACAATTCTAGCAGAAGTATAATATTCTCCACCTTCAAATGTAATTGTAGCTGTTTCATCTACAACTGCAGATGTATCAACTACTTTTCCGCTGAATCTTGAAGTTTTAGTTCCTACTTTAGCATTTAAACTAACAGTAGCTCCATCAGCACCAATTTCAACAATTTTACCAGTACTAGCAACTGCACTTAATGTAGCTCCATCACTAACAGTAACTTTACCATCATTGACATTTACTAAATCTCTCGCAGTATTATTTACTTTTAAAGCACCTTTAATTGTTAAAGAACCACCATCAGCAACAAGAATAGCATCAGCAGTTGCTTGAGATGTAACTTCTCCATCCTTAGTGCCAGTTATAGTTAAAGAACCATTTTCTCCAACATATAATGGGTAAGTAGCTAAATCTAATTTAAATTTATTTACATTAACTGTAATATTTTTCTTAATTGGATTTACAGCACTTTCTCCTTGAATACCAGTTAATGCAGCACTAACTGTATCAGCTGCTAATAATGTAATAGTGTCTCCATCTTGAGCATCTTTTAAAGCAGCAGCAAAAGTTGTATATTGATGAGTGCCATTAATAACTGCATGACAACTAGATGAACAAGTTGCACCTTGATAATCACCAGTTGTAGCATGAACACCCATAGCCATTACAGCAAATGCCATAACAGCGATTGCAAACATTTTTAAATTTTTCATCTTTTTTCCTCTTTCCTTTCTATGTGTCTATTATACCCCCCCCCGTATTGAATTTGTCAAGATATATTTTTACTAATTTCTGACAAATATTTCTTTCATACAAAAAAAGTATAATTTCCTTATATTATATTACTAATTTTTCAAATGATTACCCATTAAAAAAGAGATAGCTTTATATTTTATTATCTCTTTCATTTTTTTCTAAAAATCTCACTAACCAAGTTGGCATATCTTTATCTATCTTGTTTGGGTCCTTCCTTACCCATTTTATTGGCTCCAATTCAGCCTCATTCTCAATGTCAGTCCCTTTTTTAATTTGCAATATTCTTTTCAACCAATTCATTACAAAACCACCTCTTCTATTAAGATTATACCACAAAAAAACATACTACCGAAGTAATATGTTTTTAATTTATACTAATTTGTTAATAATTGTTTAACAATTACCACAAGTTTTGTGGAAAGGTTTGTGAGAATGAATTTTAGGGTGTTTGCGAGTCCCTAAATTTCTATATAACAATTTATAACAAATTTAGTAACTTATTTTAATTAGTCTTCTCTTTTTTTTGCTGTGAAAGCAACAGATGCAAGACTTACTAGTCCAAGACCAGCATAAACTAAGATATTATCGTTAGTTTGTGGTACTGGAGGAATTGTTGTATCTCCAGGATCTTCAGGATTTTGTTGTTCTGGTTCTTGTGCAGTAGTTCCCACTACTGTGTTTCCAGCCTCATCTTTAGAAGTTGTTCCACTAACAATTGCTTCAACAACTTTTTCAGCATCTCTTACACCTTGACCAACTTTAGTATCTCCAACAACTGCAGGTGAATAAGTTCCACCAGTTATAAATGCTTCTGGAGTGATTTTTCCATCCTCATCTTCTTCTAAGAAAGTATCACTAAGTTTAATAGCTCCATCAGCTTTCTTACCTCCAGTTACTTTTCCACCAGTTAAAGCATAAGTTGCTTCACGGTTTTCAAGATTCAATGCTGGTGCATCATTTTTACCAGATACTACTTCTCCATTACTGATAGTTAATTTAGCAGTTTTAGCTTCACCAGTAACTTTAATTACTTCAGCAGCACTAGCTCCAGATTTAACAGTGCCTCCTGAAATATTTAAAACACCATCTGCTAATTCAATACCTGCAGTAGCAGTTAATGTTCCACCTTTTACATTAAGAACAACTTTTTTATCAACTTTTAATGATTCAGTAGCAGTAATTTTACCACCATTAATATTGATAACAGCTGCTTCAGTTTTGGCTTCAGGATCTGCTGATGGTAAAGTAAATAAACCTTTATTAGCAGTAAATTCACCACTTAAATCTAAGATAGCACCATGACTAACGTTAGCAAGTGGTAATTCTGTAGCAGTCATTTTAACATAATCTCCTACTACAAGACTTCCCTTAACGTCAAATAAACCTTTGGCAGTTGCTGCTGATGACTTAGTATTAGAAATTTCTAATACATTTTTAGCATCAACACCATCAATTTTTAAAGTGGCATCTTCTGCTACAGTAAACATATAAGCATCTAAATCAGAAGTAATTTCTGCAGAACCTTTAATAGTTAAAGTACCGTTAACTGTAACTGCTCCATTAGAACTCATTGTAATATTAAATCCGTTAAGATTTAAAGTTACATTAGTATCTTCATTAATAGTAAGTGCTTCACTTAAAGCTACTTCTTTAAGTAATGTAATTTCACCACTTTTTTTGTTATTAGCTTCTGTAATAGCAGCTTTTAATGTTTCATAACTATCAGATCCAAGTTTTGCTTCATAATCTGTAGCATGAACACCCATAGCCATTACAGCAAATGCCATAACAGCGATTGCAAACATTTTTAAATTTTTCATCTTTTTTCCTCTTTCCTTTCTATGTGTCTATTATACCCCCCCCCGTATTGAATTTGTCAAGATATATTTTTACTAATTTCTGACAAATATTTCTTTCATACAAAAAAAGTATAATTTCCTTATATTATATTACTAATTTTTTAAATGATTACTCGCTAATATTTTCCTTTGACTTATAAAAACAAAATTTGACATTATCTAAAGTTTATGCTAATATTTTGGTTAGAAGCGGAATATTTCTATAACCGGTCTAAGCGTTGATTTTCAACCCTACCGGTCGAAATATTCCGTTTTTAATATATCTTCTAAATTAAATATTCTTTGTAATCTAAAATGCCGTTCATTTCTTTCTCTTAACAAAGTATCAAATTCAACAACATATTTTTTATTATTTATCTTAATTGGTGTTACATAATATTTCCAATTTTTATTTTGCCATCTATTTTTTGTTTCTGGTGCACTTGTTATTAAAGTTCCTTTAGTTATAATAGTGTCCATTTTAGAAAATAATTCTAAATGCGCTGTTAATAACTTTTTTTGTTCCTTATTTCGAACTATTTTGGCTATACTCTCTTTTATATCACCATTTGATACATAAATATCTTCACCATTATTTTTAAATTTATTTTTTCCAATTTTTTGAAACTCTTCCTTGGCTTTATTATAAATTACTGTTTGTAATTCTTTACTATAATCAACAAATTTATTTGTTTTTATTTCTAAACAGGGTTTAAAATTAGTTTTAATAATTATTGCATAATCATATATTGCATCCCTTATATTAGTATAACTCTTTGACTTTATAATAGTCTTCATATATCAACTCCTTACATTAGTTGCTAAGTATTAAACTAGTTCCACTTTTTATTCTTTTTCACTTCAAAAACAGCAAGACATATTTTTCCCCTTCACTTATATATATAGTGCACTCACCTATCAATTTCCTTTTTTTTCATCAAAAAAAATGAGATTTCTCTCATTTTATGATTAATTATCTTTATTTAAATACTTTACTATAATAATTATTAGATATTATTTTACTACTCATATTTATTTTATTTAAAACAATTTGATTCATAGATTTAACATAATCATCATCGACTTGAACACCTTCTTTAGGAACAAATTTACCACTGGAAGCAAAATAAGTTCCTTTATCTGATACCCAAGATTTATTACCAAACATGGCTAGTCCACCTTCTGTACTTAAAATATCTTTACCAATAAATAACCGAGAATCATAATTTATACCAAAAGCATTATAAATAGTCGGAATGACATCGATTTGACTTCCTACTTTATCTATTTTAATGGTGTCCATTTTATTATTCCAAAGAATAAATTTGCTATGATTTATTTCCACTACGGCATCTTTTTCATAATCGGCCATTTCATTAACTTCCTCTGGGGTTAAATCATAAGGATAATGGTCTCCCACTAAAGCAATAACAGTATTATCAAGTATACCTTTTTCATCAAGTTTTTGAATTAAGGACTCTAGGGCTTTATCAAGCTCCATTTGGGCGGCCAAATAAGTAGCGGGTCTATCGGAATAATTCAAATCCGAAGCCAAATATTCATCTTTATTTTTCTTAGCCATTTGATTGGAATTAAAGCCATCATAACTGGAATGCCCAGAGTTAGAAGCATAGAAAACCATAAATTTATTACCTTCTGTCGCATATTCATCTACCGTAGCATTAATCATTTCTAAATCACTTCGTGGCCAAATATCACAATTAATAACTTTTTCTAAACCAGTATTACAAGCTTTAAAGTTATCAAAACCTAGACTTGGTAAATATTTATTTCGACTTTGGAATGAAGCACTATTGTTATGATAAGCATAAGTATTATAACCGGCTTCTTTAAATTTAGTAGCTACTCCTTGAGGAAAGGAAATATTACCACTTCTAAATTTACCTAAAATATCAGTGCCTGAAGCATATAATCCAGTAAGTTCTTGGAATTCTCCTCCAATCGTACTAAAAATAGTTGGGGTATAAAAATCTTCAAAAACAAAACCACTTTGAGAAAGTTTATATAAAGTTGGGGTTATTTCTTTTTTTACTGCTACTTCATTAAATGATTCTGCCATAAATAATATTAAATTTTTATCTTTGAAAAAGTTAGTATATTCATTTTGTAAAGTTCCAGGATCATTTTTAAAATATTCATGCATACTTTTAATGGTACTATTAGATTCATTTGCAATTAAATTATCAAAATCAATATCTAAATTATTATAACTATACTCTTTAGGAGTATCTTTATTTTTATCTTTATCATTTGATAAAGGATTATCAACATGAACTATCTTTTCCTCAAAACCAAAAATAGCTCTTTTCGTATCTAAAACAAAAGTATTTAAAACTCCTAAGTTTTCCATACTTAAAGATATATCATTAACTTTATAATTTAAAATATAAGGGGAATAAGCTGCCTCTTTATTAATAAATAAACTTCCTATATATAAACCATAAAAACCAATTCCCATACTTAATAAAACTAGGACTTGTTTTAAAGAATTTTGTTTAAAATTTAAATGTTTACTAAATATTAAACTAATTACCAAAGGCACAAAGAATAAAATTATTCCCGGTATTCTTCTTAAAGTTTCAACTACGGCTTTTCCCATAAAATCAGTTACTTGGTCAGCCACCGTAAAGGTTGATAAAGAAATATAAAAATCAAAATAAGACTTCACAACATATTGGGCACAAAACCAAATGCTAATAAGACTAAATAAAACAATATAAATAATTTTATTTGCTTTTTTACTTTTAGTTAAAGTACAAAGTACTCCTATAATAAAACTAAAAGAAATTAAAAATATTACCATATTAATTAAAGATAATTTAAATAATTGATTACCTAATAATAATTTAAATAATATTTCCATATAAATGAAACTTATTAAAAAGACTAAACTTAAATTCACTTTTTTCATACTTACCACTTCTTTATTATACCATGTATTATTTATAATTGTTAATTATTTTTAATTCCTAATTTGAGAACAAAAGAGAAAATAATTTTATTCCTCATATAAAACTATTTTCTCTAAACTACATTTATCTAAAATATCTTCTAAAGTATCTTTAATTAATTCCCCATATTTATTGGTAAAATAGAAAGTATATTTTTTGCCTTTAATTAAAGCTTTGATGCTTTCATCATCCATAACTCTTTCTATTTTCACCTTATTATCTTCACTATCTTTAATAGTAAGTTCATAATAATGTTTCTTTACTTTTTCAGTTTTTCCCGTATTATCAACAACCATATCAACTTCTTTAGTTCCTAAATCTTTGATATTATCTAAAGTATAAACTCTAGTAAAACTCTTATCTTCAAAGAAATTTTTATCACAAGCCCCATTTTTAAAAGCCGTTGTGGTATTCATATTCTTACCAAAGTAAATATCTCTGTTACCTTCTTCCGTATGACATTTAATAATAGTTAAATCTTCTTTAAATAAATCTTTATCTTTAGTTTTATAAATAATAGTGCCGCCATCTTTAAGCGTATTTTTAACTTCTAAAGAAGACTCTAAATCATTAAATAATTCATCTACATTATTATATTTATCTAAATAAGTTCTAAAATCAACATATTCTTTATTATCTTTAATTTTTAAACCATCTAAATTATATAAATAAATATGCGATGCATCTAAAAGGCTATATTCAAAAACATTATTATTAACGTTATAACTATCAACATTATTTTTATCACCTTTAAATTTACCGGCAAGGCTAATAAGTAAAACTACCACTAAAAATAAAATAAGAACAACAAAAATACTCATAATGGCTTTATTCAACTTATTATAATTTCTTCTTTTGGTCTTTCTAGTTTTCTTTTTCTTTTTCGTTTTCATTTTATCACCACTACTTACTTCTAATATTAATATAAATTAGTAAACCTTTCAAGATATATTTGCCATTATCATGTAAATCTAAAGTATCAATACTTTCTAAAACTTCATTATAAAGTTCACTTAAATAATCATAAGCATAGTCTATTGTCCCACTTTCTTTAAGTAAACCTCTAATTAATTCTAGCTCATGAGAACTTACCACTTTATTACCATATATTTTTAAAAATTCATCTTTATAAGGAGTATTTATAATATAGGAATATAAAATTGTTTGTTTAAATTCTTTAATATCAGAAGTTACGGATTTGCCTATCTTTTTATTATCTCCAAAGATTCCTAAAATATCATCTTTAATTTGAAAGGCCAAACCAATTTTATTTAAAACATTTTCCAAATTTTCATCTAAGTTTTTACCTCCTAAAAGGTAACCTAAAGCAAAAGGGCCAATAATAGTATACCAACTAGTCTTTAAATGATAAATATTTAAAATATCATCTTCATTAATATTTTTTAAATTATATTTACTCATAAATGGTAAAGTAACATCTAAAACTTCCCCTTTAATAGTTTTAATTATAATATCATTATATAATTTTAATATTTGGGCAAAATTAGGATGAGTACTATATTTTTTAACTAGATAATTTTCAGCTTCATAAAAGAATAAATCACCAGTACAAATGGCTAAAGAATTAGCTAACTTTAAAACATCATTAAAATAATCACCATCATTAGAATAAGGAAGATATTCATGGCAAATTCGTCTTGGAATAGTCTCTTTTCCTCGTCTATATTTAGCATTATCAATGATATCATCATGAATTAAGATGCTTGTTTCTAAAGTTTCATATGTTAAACATAAATCTAAATAATCAGAATAACCCGCTAAAAGAGATGCAAGGGCAATTAAAGTAGCTCTTAGATATTTGCCATCTTTATTTAAATCAACAAAATATTCTTTTATTTTTTGAACTTCTTCACTATCTTTTAAAGAAATAAATTCTTGATTAAAAGTTGGCATATATTCTTTAAATTCTTGTAATCGTTCTTGATAAAATAATAAAAATTCTAGTAAATATTTATAATTATAAATTTCTTTTAAAGGAGTTGAATAACCTCCCGTTAAAAGAATATCGGAAGAATAATGACCACTTAAGAAAAAGGTACTAAATTCTTCTAGCTCATTAAATTCATAAGTTGGCATAATATTTTCTAATTCTTTAGTTATTGTATGAGTATCTTTTCCATCACCAATTACAAATACTAATGAACAACCCTCTACTTCTTCCATGGCATTTTCAATTATCTTTTGCAAATATTTTTGATTTTTTAAAGGATTAAAAGAAGTTTGATAATATTCAATATGATTATTTTCTAAAAACTCGATATCTTCATTAGTAGATGTACTTAAAATAACTATATCATTACTATCTAAATTATTTAAATCATAAATAATCTCAATACCTAGCTCATTTAATTCTTTTAAAACTAAAGAATTATCAATAAAATCTTGATATATATAAATTTGTTTAGCATCTTCCTTTTCACTTTCTCTTTCATATATTTCATAAACTTTATTTAAAAGAGCATTGATATCTTCATTAGTTCCACAAATACTAGCAATCTTTACCATTTAAACCTCCATAAGAAGAACAAAAAGCAAAATTCAATAAATAAAATTTATTTTCATTTTACTTTGATAAGCCTCACGGCTTATCTTTCCTGCTTCAGCGGATTTCACTCCTCCACAGGCCATATTTCCGACAGTCGCTGCCGTACTTGTTTTTAATTTTCCCTAGGTACTTCTTAATTATACTGTACGAACAAATGAATGTCAATATAAAATTCAATTTTTTGCATGACTTTCTTATTATACAAAAAAGAAATAGAACCCTATTTCTTAAAATGAATCAATATTGATTTTTACTTTGGGCATTTTATTAATCGCTGCATAAGCTTGAATTAAAGTTCTAATAGAAGTTGATGTTTTACCATTTTTACCTATTACTCTTCCCATATCACTTTCTGGTACTAAGATTTCTAAAATAGTAATGTCATCATCAGCTGGAAATAAAGAAACTTTAACAAGTTCGGGTTCTTTAGTTATACTTTTTACTAAATATTCCGCAAAATCAACAACACTCATAAATGCCTACCTATTTCTTTTTGGTTTTTGATGCAGCATACTTAGCCATAATACCTTGTTTTGATAAAATATTACGTACCGTAGCGGTTGGCTCTGCTCCATTCTTTAACCAATTTAATGCTTTTTCTTCATCAATAGTTACAACATCAGCACCTTTGATTGGATTATAAGTTCCTACTGTTTCAATAAAACGACCATCTCTTGGTGAATGTGAATCAGCAGCAACTATTCTATAAAATGGCTTTTGTTTTGAACCCATTCTTTTAAGTCTTAATTTAACGGCCATATAAATTCCTTCCTTTCTTACTACCAATAGTATAACATTTCTCTATTATTTATGTCAACATTTTTTCGTTGACAACACTATTTTT
>CANQXB010000028.1 GCA_947627805.1 uncultured Bacilli bacterium | reverse complement strand
AATATATTTCTTTTTTAAATTTATAATTGTTTTAAGTTAAGTTTTCTTCTATAATTATAATAGGTGATAATAAATGGCAACACTTACTAAAAAAGAAGTAGAATTATTAGATAAATATTTTAGAGTTTGTAATTATATGTCCGTAGGAATGCTTTATTTAAAAGATAATCCTTTACTTAAAAGAGAATTAACAAATAAAGATATTAAAAATAAATTAGTAGGGCATTGGGGAAGTGCTCCGGGACAAAATTTTATATATACACATTTAAATAGAATAATAAAAAAATATAATTTAGATATGGTATATGTATCTGGTCCTGGTCATAGTGGGGAGGCTTTAATTGCCAATGCTTATATTGAAGGAACATATACGGAAGCTTATCCGAATATTACCAAAGATGAAGAAGGCTTAAAAAAATTATTTAAATCCTTTTCTTTTCCAGGAGGAACTTCGAGTCATGTAGCACCAGAAGTACCAGGAAGTATTAATGAAGGTGGCGAACTTGGTTATAGTTTAGCGCATTCTTTTGGGGCCGTCCTTGACAATCCTAATTTAATCGTGGCTTGCGTGATTGGTGATGGAGAAGCTGAGACTGGAGCTTTAGCTACTTCTTGGCATGGTAATAAATTTATTAATCCCAAAAAAGATGGAATTGTTTTACCAATCTTACATTTAAATGGTTATAAAATAGCGAGTCCCACTGTAATGGCTAGAATTAGTGATGAAGAGCGAAATAGTTTCTTCTTTGGTTGCGGTTGGGATGTTATTGATGTTAATGTAACGGATTGTGATAACTATCATGAAGTAATGGCTGAGGCTTTAGATAAAGCCGTAAGTAAAATTAAAAAAATTAAAGAAGATGCAAAAAAGAATAAAGAATTTAAAAGACCTAAATACCCTATGCTTATTTTACATAGTAAAAAAGGATGGACTTGTCCTAAAACTGTGGAAAAGAAAGAAGTTGAAGGTTCTTTTAGAGCTCATCAAATTCCTTTATCTTTTCAAAATCCCGAAAAAGATTTAAGTTTACTTAAAAATTGGCTTTTAAGTTATAAACCCGAAGAATTATTTGAACCAAGTGGTAAAATCAAAAAAGAAATATTAGATTTATGTCCTAAAGGTACTAAAAGAATGAGTGCGAGTTTATATGCTAATGGGGGACTTTTATTAAAAACTTTAAAAGTTCCAGATTTTACTAATTATCAAATTGATGTTATAAGAGGTAATACTTATTCAGAAGATATGCGAGTTTTAGGAAGTTATTTAAAAGATGTTATTAAACTTAATCGGCATAATTTTAAAATTTTTGGCCCTGATGAAGCTTTATCTAATCGCTTAAATAATGTCTTTTCAGTAACTGATCGAAAATGGAATGCTAAAACTTTAGCTAGTGATGAATATTTAAATGAGGAAGGAAATGTTTTTGATAGTTTCTTATCCGAACATTTTTGTGAAGGAGTATTGGAAGGTTATCTTCTTACTGGAAGACATGGACTTTTCCATAGTTATGAAGCTTTTATTAGAATAATAGACTCTATGACTAGTCAACATGCTAAATGGTTAAAAGTAACAAAAGAAATTCCGTGGCGAGCACCGATAGCTTCTTTAAACTATATTTTAACAAGTCATATTTGGCAACAAGACCATAATGGTTATACCCATCAAGACCCCGGATTTATTAACCATATTATTACTAAAAAAGCTGATATTGCTCGGGTTTATTTTCCTATTGATACCAATACTTTATTATCAACAGTTGACCATGTTATTCAAACTAAAAATTATATAAATGTAGTGGTGGCCTCTAAACATCCATCTTTACAATGGCTTTCTATGGATGAAGCTAAAAAACATTGTAAAAAGGGAATTGGTATTTTCTCTTGGGCCTCAAATAAACCAAATAATCCTGATGTTATATTAGCTAGTTGTGGTGATACTCCTAATTTAGAAGTTATCGCGGCTTCTCAAATTTTAAAACAATATGCGCCCCATATTAAAACAAGGGTAGTTAATGTTATTGATTTAATGCGTCTTCAAAAAAGTACTATTCATCCTCATGGCTTAACTGATAGAGATTTTAATCAAATATTTACCAAAAATAAACCCGTTATTTTTGCTTATCATGGTTACCCTAATATAATTCATGAACTTACTTATAACAGGGAAAATCGTAATTTTCATGTTCATGGTTATTTAGAAGAAGGAACTATTACGACCGCTTTTGATATGCGGGTTCAAAATAAAATTGACCGTTATCATTTAGTTTTAGATGCCTTAAAATATGTATCGGAAACGGAAGAAGTTAGAACAACTCGTAATTTAATGTATCGTAAATTAAGAGAACATGAAGAATATATTAAAGAAGAAGGTATAGATTTAGAAGAAATTCGAAATTTCCACTTGGAGGCTTAAAATGAATATTTATGATTTTGATAATACAATTTTTAAAGGAGATTCTTCTTATAAATTTATTCTTTATTCTTTTTTTCGTCATCCTTTAAAAGTAATTGTTTCTTTATTTAAAGGTTTAATGGCCAAATTAAAAGGACAAGATTTAGGAATAATTAAAAGTGAAATATTTAGTTTTGTTAAATATATTGCTAATTTAGATGAATATGTTAATAAATTTATCTTTAAAAATCTTAAAAATATTAAATCTTTTTATATAAATAATCAAAAAGAAAATGATATTATTATTTCCGCTTCTTTTGATTTTATTATTGTGCCTTTTTGTCATAAGTTAGGAATAAATAATGTTATTGCGACGAAATATTCCGTTAAAGAAGGAAAAATAAAAGGAGTTAATTGTAAGGGTGAAGAAAAAGTAAAAAGATTAAAAGAAGAATTTCCCCATATTATAGTTAATGAAGCCTATTCTGATTCTTTTACAGATAAACCAATGCTTTTGCTCGCTTCTAAAGCTTATTTAGTAAAGGGGGAAAAAATAATTCCTTTTTCGAAATAAAAAATCTATATCTAAATACCTCGATATAGATTTATAAACCAACTAAATAATAAAATAATAATTATTAAAAAGTAATGGTTCGTAATAAATTTTAAAATTTTCGTTAAATGCTCTTTTTTAAAGATTAAATCAAAAATATCAACAATTAAGATAATTAAAAAAATTAAAAATAAAGGTAAACCAATAATACTATAATGAAAAGAGCTTATTATTTGTAATTTTAAAATACATTTAAAGGCTCTTGTTAAACCACAAGCAGGACAAGGAATATGGAAAATAGTTTTAGATAAACAAGGAATTTTAAATTTTAAACAAAATAAAAATATTAATATTAAAAAAACATAGAGAATTAATACTAATATTTTCTTTTTTTTAGTCATTTAAAGGATTACCATTAGCATCAGTCGTAATTGAGCCAGTTAATATCATAATACCTTCAACTAAACCCCATATTTCTGAAACTAAAGCTAAAATACCACAAGATAAAACGGAAATTAAAAGTTGAGCAACTCCTTTTCCTGTATAACCTAAATAAAAATTATGAACTCCTAAAGAACCTAAAAATATTCCTAAAAGTCCGGCGGCCATTTTAGATTTTCGCCCTGGAACTTGGGTATTACCTCCAGCATCTTTAACAAATACTCCGCATTTTAAACATACTTCTTGATTTTCTTCTAATGGAGACCCACAATTTTGACAAAATTTAGCCATTTAAATCACTTCCTCTTTAAGTAAATGTTATCACATTAATTCTTTTTTGTATATAAAAAGTTTATGATAAATTGACATAAATATTATTTAAAAATAAGCATACTAATTTATTAAGAGGTGTTATATTGAAAAAAATAATAATCTTAATTTTCGTCTTCTTTCTCTTAGGAGAAACGGTAGTGGCCGAAAATATTACAGAATATAGTGAAAGCGCTATTTTAATCGAGGCTTCGACAGGTCAAGTTTTATTTGAAAAAGATGCGGACTTAGAAAAAGCTCCAGCTAGTATGACTAAAATAATGAGTATGATTTTAATTATGGATGCCATTTCGAGTGGTAATTTAAAAATGGATGATAAAGTTATTATTTCCGAAAATGCTAGTTCGATGGGTGGAAGTCAAGTCTATTTAAATACGGGGGACAGTTATAAAGTTTCGGAATTACTTAAATCAATTGCCATTGCTTCAGCAAATGACGCAGTGGTCGCCATGAGTGAAAAAGTTGGGGGAACTGAAGAAAAATTTGTCGAAATGATGAATGAAAAATGTCAAAGTTTAGGTTGTACGCATACCCATTTTGTTAATCCTCATGGTTTAGATGCCGAAGGCCATTATAGTAGTGCTAAAGATATGTCTTTAATGGCGGCTTATTTAATTAATAATTATCCCGAAATTTTAAAATTTACGAGTATCTATGAAGATTATTTACAAAGACCTGATGGTTCTTCTACTTGGCTTGTAAATACCAATAAACTAGTCCGTTTTTATCCCGATGTGGATGGCCTTAAAACCGGATTTACCGAAACAGCTGGTTACTGTTTAACAGCGACCGCGAAGAAGAATAAAATGCGTCTTATCAGTGTCGTTATGGGAGTTGATACTCCTGATAATCGAACTAGTGATACCGTAAAACTACTTAATTATGGTTTTAATTCCTATAAAATTAAGAATATTTATGAAAAAGATAAAGTAATAACAGAAGAAAGAGTAGAAAGAGGAAAAGAAGAAACAGTTAAACTTATTTTAATGCAAGATGCCACAGAACTTTTAAATGTTAATGATAAAGAAAAAGAATATACGATTAATGTTAAAGTAGAAAAATTGGTGGCTCCTTTAAAAAAAGGCGATAAAGTGGGAATTGCGGAAATAATTGATAATGAAGGAAATATTATTAAAGAAGTACCGGTAACTGTTTTAAAAGATATTAAGAAAGCTAATCTCTTGGATTATTTTAAAAGAAATTTTCAAACTTTAATGGGTGGTAAAAAAATAATTAAATAAAATATAAGTCAAGTAAGCGTTAAATAAATAATGCTTGCTTTTTTCTTTTAAAATACTTTTGTATAATTAGAATAAGGGAGTTCACCATGAAAGATAAGAAAAAAAGAAAAAAGAAAAAATTTAGTAAATTTATGACTTTTATATTAGTAATATCTTTAACCTTACTTATAGGTATTTTAGTCTATTTAAATGTTATTCCTAGTTTATGGTTAATTTTAATTTCTTTCTTATTAATTTTTTTAACTTGGGGAATATCTGGTTTAAATTTTCATAAAATGCGAATTGTAAGATTAGTAGGTTATGCTTTAAGCCTTGTTTTAATAGCCATTTCTTTATGTGGTGAATATTATTTATTTAATACTGTTGGTTTTCTTTTTAGTTTAAATAAAGATAATTATGATTTGAAAACTTATAATGTTTTAGTTTTAAATAATAGTGCATTTAAAAGTATTAATGATTTAGATGGAAAGTTAATTGGAGTTAATGAAGTTAATATTGATACTAATTTAAAAGATAATTTAGAAAAGAAAATTGAACCTTTATATAAAGATTTTGAAGATACAGATAGTTTAGTAAATAATTTAATAAGTGAAGAAGTTTCAGGAATTATTTTAGAAGATAGTGAACTATCTTTAGTTAAAGAAAATAATGAAGAAGAATATAATAATTTAAAAAATATTTATCAAATAGCTATTAAAGATGATATTGAAAATATAGAAGAAGCTATTAATATTAATAAAGAACCATTTAATGTTTATATAAGTGGAATTGATACCTTTGGCAAAATTAATCAAACTTCAAGAAGTGATGTTAATATTTTAGTAACCATTAATCCGAAAACCGAAAAAGTATTAATTACATGGATTCCGAGAGATTACTATGTTAATATTAATAATAATGTTCAAAAAGATAAACTTACTCATGCCGGACTATATGGTATTGATACGAGTATTTATGCAATTGAAAAGTTATTAGATACTAAAATTAATTATTATTTAAGAGTTAATTTTACCTCAGTTATTAAAGCTGTTGATGTTCTTGGAGGAGTAACTGTTTATAATGATGAAACTTTTATTTCCGAAGATAATTTTAAATACCCTAAAGGAGAAATTACTTTAGATGGGGAAAGAGCATTGTCATTTGTAAGAGAAAGACATCATGTAACGGGTGGAGACCTTGGAAGAGGTAAAAATCAAATTAAAGTTCTAGAGGCTTTCATTAATAAAGCCAGAAGTAAAGAAATAATTATTAAATATAATGAGCTATTAAAAACTTTAGAAGGTTCATTTATGACTAATGCCACGAAAAGTGAAATGTTAGGCTTTGTTAAAAAAGAAATTCAAAGTCCTAGAGATTGGCAAATTGAAAGTAATATTTTAACGGGTACTGATAGTTATGAATATACTTATTCTTATAAATCAACTAAATTATATGTTATGTTACCAGATGAAGATATAGTAAATGATGCTATAAATAAAATAGACAATGTTTTAAATAAGGATTGATTATTATTAAAACTTATAGTATATTTAATTATGTAAATGTTCTCGCTTCCGGGTGGCTAGCGAGTAATAAATAATCCCGGTCGACAATGTTTCTCGCTTCCGGGTGGCTAGCGAGTAATAAATAATCCCGGTCGAAAATGTTCTCGCTCCCGGATGGCGCGAGTAATAAATTATTCCGGTCGACAATGTTTCTCGCTTCCGGATGGTGCGAGTAATAAATTATTCCGGACGAAAATGTTTTGAAAACTTTATCTTTTGATAGAGTTTTTTTAATTGTTTAATAAAAACATTTTTGCATATAATATAAATAGTATAACTATTGATTTTTAAATATTTTTATAGTATACTATAAGTGCATTTAGAAAAATGCAAATATGTAAATGTTAGCCGCTTATGGATGGCGCGGGTTATAAATTATTCCAATCGCGAAATGTTAGTCGCTTACAGGTGGTGCGAGTTATAAATGATCCTGAAGGAAAATGCTTGGAAAACTTTATCTTTTGATAGAGTTTTCTTTTGTTTTATGCTATCTTATAAGAAAGGAGGGTTTAGGCTAATGCAAGTACAAACAGGCTATTTATATCATATTAAAGATGAGTTTTTTGATAAAATAAATGACAAGGGCTCAATGATAAATCATGAGAATGGTCGTACAAGACCTACTTATTTTACTATAAAAGATAAAGATATATTATGGTTTATTCCTTTAAGCAGTAAAGTTTCAAAGTATAAACCAATTATAGAGCAAAAAATTCAAAAATATGGTAGTTGTAAATCTATAATGATTCGGGAAATTGTTAATAGAGAAACAGCAATTTTATTACAAAATGCTTTTCCAACCTTGGAGAAATATATAGACCATCCACATATAATTAATGGTGCTCCAGTAAAAGTTTCTGATAATATAAAAAGTGAAATACTAGATAATTTTAATTCATTATTGGCTTTAAAAAAGCAAGGAACTAATTTATTTTTCCCAGACATAGATGCAATTAAAGAAAAAATGTTAGAGGAATTAAAAGAAGGATGTAAGAAATAAACCTTACATCCTTTATTTTTTTCTAATAATAATGTCTATATCAAAGAGGTTAGCCATCTTTAATAAATCTTCAAAATAAAATCTTGATATATCTTGCTCATTTGCTTTAACCCAATTTTTAGATTTATGCATTCTATTTGCTAATTCTTGTTGAGTAATTCCACCACATTGTCTAATAAATTTAAATGTTTCACTAGGTTTATAATTATTTGCTTTGAATTCCATATTTAACATCACGATTACATTATAAATTATATTTCTTTTCTTTTGATAAAAAGACCATTGACATTGGTCTTTATTTTTGATATAAATATTATTAAGAATACCATTGTCAATGGTCCATAATATAATTTTTTTAATTTATATATAAAATTGGTATTTGCAATATATGGAAAGAAGAAAAGAAATGATTAATAAAATAAAGATATTAGAAAATAAAAAGACTTATATGTTAATAATAATTCTTTCGTTGTTATTATTTTTATCTCTAATAAGATTAGTTCTAAAAGAAACTCATGCTTTTTATAATAGCCAATCAGATTCTATTCCGATATTTAAAGCTAAAATAGGAGATTTTACGGGTGAAGGTGAAAGTGTTAAAGAAGGACCAATAGATAAAAATACTGATGTTAATATAATATTCTATACTCAAATGCCGGATAATCCGGATAAATATATGGTTAGTAAATATTTACCTGTTAATGGTTATAAAGTAAATGAGAAGGTAAGTAATTGTTATCCCGCAACGGGAGGAGATGCAACATATAATAATTATAATATCGATAGTGAAGGTAATTTAAATATTACTTATACAGAAACCAAACCAACGCAAGTAGTATGTCGTATCTATTATGATAGAGATAAATTATCCGATGTTATAATTTATGCTTATTTAGAAGATGCAAGTGGAGATAAAAAATATAATAATAAGACTTATAAATTAGTAAATCAAGTAGAAAGCACATATAAGTTAATAGCTCATGAATGTAAAAATAAAAGAGCCAAATTTAGTTATGGTAATACTACTGGTTTTGAAATAACTTCCAGTGGACCAGATACTTGTTATGCCTATTTTAGTGAAAGTTAAAGGAGTAGAAGAAAAATGAAAAAGAAAATAATATTAAGAAGTATAGTTATAATATTAATAATCTTAAATGTATTTGTAATGTATTTAATATCTAAACCAAATGATAATAATAAAGTATTAGAAGATATAAAAGTAGTAGATTTAAAGAATAATAAATCAATAGCCATAATGGTTCAAGATACTAATACTGAAGAATGGCATGAGGCAGATAATAGAGATTCATGGCCTAGTCCAAGTACCCATGGTTTTGTGGGGGCGGAATGTACCGATAGTGATGGAGCTACATTAGAATGGGAAAAAGTATTAACATTCAGTTTAGCTAATCAAACCGCCACAATAAAGACGAAACAAACAGCTTATTGCACTTTATACTTTGCTAAAGGAGAACCAGCCTTAGATTGGTTAAAGCAAAAAGGTGGGACTACTTTTGCCGGAAGTGCTCATACCACTGTAACAGATGGTATGTATCGTTTTAAAGGAACAAGTACTCAAGTGTTAAATAACTATATTTGTTTTGGAACAACAATAGAAAAAATATGTACTGATACCCCGGCAACCTATATATATCGCATAATTGGAATAACTTCTGAAAATGATGATACAGTAAATATTCCCGCTAATTCTTTAAAAATAATCAAAGCAGTGCCCTCAAGCACATCTCAACAATGGTATAGCAGTGTTTCAAATATCACATGGGATTATTCAGCTATAAAAACATATTTAAATACTACATTTTATAATGCAACATTTGTAACAGAAGCAACAAAAATACCAGATGCTAGTTATTGGGATTCAATAATATTAAGTCACTCATGGTACAATGAAGACCAAGTAAATTCTTTACCAAATGTAGAGAAAAAAACATCACATACAGATGCAAGCAAAATAGGTTTAATGTATGGAACAGATTATATAAATTCTGGAGACAAAAATGCAAATAACTGGTTATTTATAAAAAATGGATGGGCAGGAAACTCCTCTATTATTGAATGGACCATGACTAGATATGGCGAATCTGGTAGTAATGGCAATTGGTGTGCGTGGGGGGTGTCGACATCAGGATTTCCAACGGAGTATAACCTAAATTATGCAAGAGCCGTCCGTCCCGTATTCTATCTTCAATCAGGCGTTAATTTAACTGGTGAAGGAACTAAAGAACATCCATATATAATTACAACAATGAATAATGCTTAAAAAAGTGTTACCAAGAAGAAAAATTATAATCATTAATGAATAAAAATATTTAAAATAAACCATAATTTTTTTGAAAGGTAAGATTATGGCAAAATATAAAGTAGATATAACAGGAATAAATACTAATGAAATAGAAGTATTATCAAG
>CANQXB010000027.1 GCA_947627805.1 uncultured Bacilli bacterium | reverse complement strand
CAAAAAAATAAGAACTGGATAAACCAGTTCTTACCGTCCGCGATACCACGAACCCCAAGCAAAATTAATTGCTTTTGACATAATTAATATAACAAAATATTATATATTTGTCAATTATTATATCTTTAATAGTATATTAAAAAATTAGAGAAATATACTATTATTAAAAAAATTTTAGAAGAAAAATAGATATGTTCTCCAATCTCGATGGCTATATTTTAGTAACTATTTTCTTTTTGATAATATTTTTAACAAACATTGTAAACTTCTATATTTTCACCAAAATATAACAAAAAAATTAATAAGTTTTTATCTTATTAACTTTTATTTGTAATTATAAATGGACTTGCTTCTGTTCCCTCACCTACAAGAGTTACGTTAGGTTTTAAATAGAAGACAGGTCTAACAGCATACGTATTATGAACATAATACGGACTATTTTTCAATGTTGCATCTATATATATATACCAAGCTGTTCCAGAAGAATTTCTACTCATTGTCCACTCTTCCATTTGAGGATTATTACTCATACCATTCGCTATAAATAACCAATTATTTTTTGTTTGACTATTAGAAATTACATAATCACTTTTATATATTAAACCTATTTTATGCTTTTCATTAGATACAGTATTTTCGGTCGTAGAATTCCAATTGGTATTATCTCCAATATACCAATATGGCTCATCTATTAATTTCTCCCAATATGTATTTTTCCATTTCGTCTTATCCGTTATTAAAAAGTCTCCATTTAAATAAATTTGAACCAATGCTATATGTTCTGAACCATCCCATCGAGCATTAGCGGCATTGTTATCATGCCATTGTTGTGATGTACTTGATGGATAAGCTCTTATTATTTTTAATTGATTTGCTTCTAATTCTAATGCTGTATTTGTTTCTGTATTATCAGTTATTCCGATAATTCGGTACATGTAATATTGTTTATCTGTTCCAGTGCATGTTGCTATATCGGTTGTTCCAAAACAGATATAATTATTTAAATCATGATTTGTAACATCATCTTTGGTTCCCTTAAATCTAAATAGCCCAAAATCAGCAGTACCTGCATAAAATTTATTTCCACCTTTTAATTTTAAATAATCAAAAGCTGGTTTTCCTTTAGAAAAGAATAAAGTACAATAAGCAGTATTTTCAGTTTTTATATGCGCTTCATATGTTACCTCATCAAATGTTAATACATCACGATAGTTTATTTCTGCTCCCTCTCCATCAGTACATTCAGCTCCACCAAAGGTATATACATTTTTATCAGGCCATTTACTTCTATCGGTTGCTTCATGAAAATCATAATCATTATCATTTTGAATTTGAATAGAAACCATACCCTTTTTATCTTTAAATGTATCATTAACTTTTACACTTTCTAAAATTTGAGAATTGTTTACATTATTTAAATAAATATATAATTCACATATTACACTAATTGTTAATACAATTACTAAGACATTTAATATTTTTCTTTTCATTATTATTCACTCCTTTTATTTAAAGTAAGCATAACAGGTATTTGGTCCAGTTGTATCTATTTTAAATCCTTCTGATTCTGTATAACCAATATTCGTGCCCCCATTAGAACACTTATAAGCTACCAATGTTTTACCTGATGGAATATTATTGACCAGTTTATAATTATTACCATTATATTTTTTATCTCCATTGACATCTTGAATATAAGCATAAATTACAACATCAGATAATTTATCTCGGTCATAATAAAGTCGACATACTACTTGCGTTGGTTTTCCTTCTTTTATTGTTACATCAACTAGTCCATCATCATTTATAGTGTAATCTTGATAGGTTATACTTTCTTGATTATTTACCGGATAACAATTTGATTTAGTATCATTAATTTTATAACCATTTGCCGGTAAATATTTACTTTCTTTATATTTATCGGGATTATCGGGCATTTGGGTATAAAATATTATATTAACATCGGTATTCTTATCTATTGGTCCTTGTTTAACACTTTCTCCATCTCCGGCAAAATTTCCAACTTTAGTATTAAACAATGGTAATTCTAAACTTTTATTATAAAAAGCATGGGTTTTATTCAAATATATTAAAGCTATCAAAAAAATTATACATACAGCAATATATATTATTTTAAATTTTATTTTTTCTTTAAAATAAATAATCATTTTTTTAAAATACATATTAATACCCCATATCTTCTTATATTAAAGTATGTTTTTAATTTATACTTCAATTTTATTATACCATACTTCAAGAAAAATTGAAGTATAAATTATATAATTTTGTTAATTACTTATACAAAAAAGGAGATATGACAATGAATAATTTAAAGAAAATTGCCAAAATAAAAAACAAGTCTTTAACTAGTTTATCCGTAGATTTAGAGATAAGTCCCGAGGCCATAAGTCAATATATAAGCGGTAAAATTAAACCTAAAGCTGATATATTAATTAAAATGGCTAAAATATTGGAAACTTCGACTGACTATTTATTAGATTTAACAGATAATCCTAATAGCCCTAACTTTAATTTGGAAGAAAAAGAAAATGCTTTAATAAATAACTTTAGAAAATTAAGTAATACTGAAAAAAGTCAAGTTAATGCTTATATTCAAGCTATTCTTGATTTAAAAAGCATATAAAAAATCGATAATTAAATAACTATCGATTTTTATTTTTTATCTTAACAAATTACATTCCTAAAGAACCTAATCCTTCAAAAGTATCTCCTAAGACTAAGATATCTTGTACTAAAGATAGTAATCCTTCACTTTGCATTAATTTAGTACTTATTTCTTCATAATCTTTATCGGTTAACTTATCTATTTCCACATAATTACCAATGTCTTCTTTTTCTAATTTAGTTCCTTTTTCTTCTCTTAAATTAATCTTAAAGGCTACATTACTTTTTTCTCCAATTAAGCCTTTCATATTTAAATCGATTTTAAATTCACTGGCTTCTTTATTAATTTCTAAACTTACTTCTTCATTAGAAATTGAACTTTCTTTAAAAGTTAATTTAATTAAATAATCATCACTACTTCCCAAATTATATTCTAATTCTAAATAATAATCTTCAATTTCAAAAGTAAGACGAATATAGTTATTTTCAATTTGTAAAGTTCCTACTTTGGTATCTTTATCTAAAATATTATAAGTACTATTATCTGTTCTTTCTAAAACTAAAACATTAGCATTATTTTTAATTTCAACTTTTTCGATAACATTACTTCTAACATAAGTATTTATTTCTAAAGTTTCAGGGTATTCATCAAGCAAACCATCTTTACTTGTATTAATATTTTCTTTGATTTCTTCTTCGCTTATACCGGCTACATTAGCCATAGCTTTTAATAAATTATTATTGCTTCCTATTTTATCATAAATACTATTTAAAATATCACTATAATCTTTACCAGTTAATAAAAGTTTATGATTAGTAGCTTTTATACTCTTACCATTAACCGTAGTATTAACATTTTCCGTACTAAAATATTTACTATTTAAACTTTCTTTTAAAATACTTCCTAATTCCTTAATAATTACTTTATAATCACCACTGTGATTGGTTCCCCATAGAGATGTCATATTAACATTATTGACAAGAATCTTTTTACTATATAAATCTTTTAAAGATAAATATAAATCTTTATCATAAACAAAAGCATCGATATCTAATATCTTAGCACTATTATATGTCGTATTAATATTAGTCTTCATTATTCTGTTATTTAAATCATTCTTAATATCTAAATTAAGTCTTAACTTATTTAATATATTCGCCGCATTTTGATATTCTGAAGAAACACCAGTAACATTAAAAGAAGCATCTCCGGTAAGTCTATTTTCCGTATTAGTTACATTACTAAAAATATTAACATTTTCGGCTAAAGCACTTTGCATACTATCAATTAATTGATAGTAAATATTTTGGTTACTTCCTTTTTTTAAAAAGAAATAATAACCAGCTCCTAAGGCTAAAATAACTATTAATACTCCAATAATAATTGGGATTATTTTATTCTCCTTTTTATTAGGATTTATGTTACTCTCAGTACTTGGAATAACATTACTAGAAACTGCTCCATTCATTTCCCTATTATTAGGTTCAATTTCATTTGGTTTAGAATTTTCATCCATTTTATAACTCACACTCTCTATTCTAATAAGAATTATATCAAAATTATTTTATATTGACTACTTATTTTCGACAAAATAAGCATAGTATTCTTCCAAAGTAAGAGCATGAACTTTTAAATATTGAGCTACTTTTATGCCAACAAAACGATAATGCCATGGTTCAAATTTAAAACCTGTGATATTTTCTTTATCTTGAGGGTATCTTAAAATAAAACCATATTTAGAAGCATTTTTTTGAAGCCATAAAAATTCTTTACTATCTTCAAAATGAGCACTGGAAAAAGTGGTATTAATATCAATAGCATAACCTGTCTCATGTTCGGAATGACCTGCTCTAGCTGAATAGGTATCAGCAACCTTTTCTCCATCTTTTAAAACATAATCTTGATATAATTTTTTTTGATATTCATAACTACGAAAGCCAGAGACACTATATAAAATTATCTTATCTTGGCGCGCTTTATTAACCATTGCTTTAAAATAATAATAAGTTTCTTTGGTAATTTTTCTATTTAATCCCTGAGCATAATTTTTTTCCATTTCTACTAAAGGAGGAATATAATTATCTTTTAAATAATAATATTTATTCACCAGTATTAATTCTTTTTTAGAAGGCTCAGCACTAATTAAATGATGATAAAAAGGAAAGTCTCTATTAGAATTAACTTCTCTTATAATATCTTTAATTTTTTTCTTATTATTAACTTTAGAATATTCTAAATATCTTTCTAATTTATTTTCCAAATAGTATGGTTCTTTTTTTAACTCATTTATTAAGTTTTGACATTCCATATCTTTAATATTTTCTAACTCCTTTTGAATTTTATTTCTAAAATAATCATTCATATTAAAAAATATGCTTCGAAAAACATATTTATTTTAATAAGATATCAGTATCTTTCATTTCTTCTGGAATAGCTATATCCATATATTCTAAAATAGTCGGAGCGACCATCGTTAAATCGCCACTTTCTTTTAATTTAACATTTTTGTCCATAATGATAAACGGAACTTTACTTAAAGTATGGGTCGTAACGGGATTTCCTTCTTCATCAATCATAATATCGGCATTACCATGGTCCGCTAAAATTATTACTTTATAAAAATTTTCTTCGGCTTTTTCCACTATTTTATCTAAACATAAATCGACCGCAATACAGGCTTTAACTGTTGCCTCAAAATCTCCTGTATGCCCAACCATATCGGGATTAGCAAAATTAACTAAGATAAAATCATAATCTTCCATCATACATTCGATACATTTCTTAGTAACTCCTACAGCACTCATTTCTGGTTTTAAATTGTAAGTAGGAACATGAGGAGAAGGAATATGAAAAGTATCACATTTATTTATCTTGCCATTGTAACCACCATCAAAAAAATAGGTCACATGAGGGAATTTTTCTGTTTCGGCAATTCTTGCTTGTGTTAAATCTAACTTAGCTAAATATAAACCTAAAGAATTAGATATAACTGGTTCTTCAATAAAATGATTAGTAGGAATATTATCATCAATTGGTAAAAAACTATAAACTTCTAGTTTGTCCATATTTAAAGTATGAAATCCATCAAATTCGGGATTAACAAAAGAAGATATAATTTGTTTGGCTCTATCAGCCCTATAATTTAACCAAATAAGAACATCACCATTTTTTATATGACCTAATCTATTTACAACCAAAGGTCTTATAAATTCATCTGTTATCTCTTTTTCATACATTCTTTTAAGAGCATCTTGAATATTACTAGCTTCAATTCCCGCATTGCGAGTTACTAATTCATAATATAATTTAGTTCGATCATAATTCTTATCGCGATCCATCGCATAATATCTACCACAAATGGTTGCAATATCGCCCACTTTTTTTTGCTTAATGGCTTCTTCAATTTGATTTATATATTTATAAGCATCATGAATACCTGTATCTCGACCATCCGTAATTAAATGAAAATGAATTTTTTTAAAACCATTTTTAACTAAAATATCAAATAAATTTAAAAAATCATCTATGCCAGCATGAACATTACCATCACTACATAAACCCATTAAATGAATATCTTTATCTTTGTTTAAAAGTAACTTTTGAAAAACAGGATTTTCTAAAACATCACTTTTTAAAAATTCATTAACTAAAGTTTCATTTTGTTTAATAAGTCTACCTGCCCCAATTGTGGAATGCCCAGTTTCACTATTGCCAAATTGCCCTTCATGTAACCCAACTTTTTCTTCACTAGCATAAAGAGTGGCATGAGGGTACTCTTTCCACAATCTATTAAAACATAACATATCGGCTTCTTTAATAGCATTACCATGTTCTTCTTCTCGATAGCCAAAACCATCTAAAATAATTGTTAATATTTTTTTCATTGTTTCACTTTCTTTCTTAATTATCTAATTGTAAATTAAAACCATTATATTCAAATTGAGCCCCTGGAATAAAAAGACTCGTAATAATATTTATTTTACCATCACTATTAATGTAATAAATTAATCCCCCATTTTCATTTGATTCATAATATTCATTATTATAATATTTATTTAAATTGTTTTTATAATAATTAAGAGATTCTTCTTTATCATAAAACCCCACTTCTAACTTATCAATCCTATCACCAATCTCATTCATAGTTAATTCATTCAACTCTTCAACCTTATCACTAATCTTTTTCGTAGTTAATTCTTTTAGCTTTTCTATACTTATATTTAATTTTCTGACTAATTCCTCGATATTTAAAAGATTTCCTGTTTCTAAATCAAAAGTATATCCCCAAAAATTATGATAAGGACTTGAGGTAGCATATTCATAATGTAATATTAAAAGAGATAAAACATTGAGTTCTTTGTTTTCATAGACTTGATAAGTTAAATTATAATAAGAACAATTTTGAATATAAACGCCATTTTCATATTCTACACATAATCTATTTTTATCTAATTTTTGCATATAACTTAAATATAATTTCTTTATACTATTATTAACTTTTTCGCTAGAACCACTATCAATATTAATAAATGGTATTTTTAAAGCTTCACTATTTTCTTTTGTTTCTAAAATATCAAAATTTAAACTTTCTCCTAAAGTAGAATTATATTTTCTTATAACATTATCTTTCATTTCATTTATAAATGAATAATCATATTTTATATCATATACATAGTCTTTCGTATTATCTATTTTTATATTTTGGACTTTATTCTTAGAATTATTAACATTTTCATTTTCTTTTTTTAGATAAGAATTATTAACATAATAAGTAATACCCGCAAATAGGCTAACACCCACTATTGCCCCAAATACAAATATTAGTAACCATTTATACCAATTTTTCATACGTACCTCTCTTATTCTTAGCTAACTTATTAAATATTATTCTTCTTATAACTTTACTCTATTTAAATTTTAGCACAATAAAAGAAAAAGCACAAATTATCTTGAATAATTTTGGCTATCTAAATTATTATACTCTTCACTATTTTCTAAACTAATTTCTAAATATTTTTTTAATTCATCCCAATTTTCAATATTATACATGGAAAGTAAATAATCAATTTTTTCATTGGTAACAGTTGTTGCTAATTCTACCATTTTTAAAAAATTGATGTTTCCTTTTAAATATTCTTGATAAAATGGGTCTCCTAAACTTTTTAAATTAACAGCTCCTTCCATAAGTTCTTCAGCATTTTGAGAATAAAAGGTATCAACTCTATTTATATCAGGGTAATAATAAACATATTTATATCTATAATATTCTTCTTGACCAAGTACTTCCACATACTCATTAACTAAAAATTCATCTATCACAAATAATAAAATAGGTAATTCTATTTTATTTAATTTTTGATATTCCTGTTTTACGGATTGTAATTCTTCACTATCTTCTCTTTTTGTATTTATTCTATCAAGATATGTATTTAATTTTTGAATATTTTTTATTTTATCAGTTCTTTTCATATTTCCTCCTTATTATTTATTATCTACCCTAATACTACTAAATTTTATTCCTTTTAAGTTGTTTTCTAAAGCTTCTTTTTCAAATTCAATAATATCTTTTGGTAAATCATTTATTTTAAACCATTTAAGTTCACTGCATTTATTAGGCTCATTTATTTTAATTTTACCATCATAATCTTTTATTTCAAAATAAATATCAAAATATGGTAATAAGGTTTTATTTCTTCTATTAACCATAAAGGTATCAATAATATTTTCTTTTTTGATTTCAATATCTAACTCTTCTTTAGCCTCTCTTATAAAGGCTTCATACATATCTTCTCCTTTATCAATGTGGCCCGCTGGTAAACCGTAATAGCCATTCCATAAATTAGTACCCTTTCTTTTTCCTAAAAGAATTTTCCCTTCAGAATTTTTAATTATCATATAAACAGCCCCTAAAAATTGCTCTTTTTCCATTTATTTTTTCTCCTTAAACTCATCTAATTTTTTTAAATCTTTTTGATCTTTTTGTCTATTTAAAAATTTTTTTAAATTAATTATATCTTCAACTTTTTGAACTTTAATACCTTCCACTATTTCATAAATATTACTATAATAATCCGTTCCAAAATTAATTATATCAATATTATAACATTTATGACCATATTCATTTACTCTATCGAAATGACATTTATAATTTTTTAGTAAATAATTATAATATTCTTTAGATACGGCAATATCTATATCTTGAGTTTCTTCTTTTATTCCTAAAAGAACCATGGCGGCCCCAGATATTACTAAATATTTATCTTTATCTAAATTTATTTCCCTTAATTTTTTCAAAATATCTTTTTTTAACATAACTTCTCTTATATCTTTTTAATACTAGTATACATGCGAGGATGATAACTTTCTTTACTGTAAAAATTTAAAGCCTTAAGATTATAAGCAAAGACATCCACTAAAACATATTTACATTTATTTTCTTTAAAATAATTTTCCATTTTTTCTATTAACATTTTGCCAATACCTTCACCTCGATTATTTTTATTAACTACTAATTCTGTAATAACTCCTCTTTTAGGACATTTATAATCTAAATAATCATATTCTTCATAAGGAGGTATAGTACCCATGATTAAACCAATAGTTTTATTCTTTTCCACTGCTAAATAACATTTACCACTATTTTTATTTACTTCTTCTAAATCAATTAAAGCCATTTTTTCATGATATAAAGGATGAACTCTATCTAATTTATCTTCATCAATTGATACCAAATATTCTTCTAATTCAGTTAATAAATCTTTAACATCATCAAGATATCTATCATTATATTCGATTATTTTCATCTAATCACCATTTTTATTATACTATATATTTTTTAAAAAGAAAAATTCACCTAAGTGAATTATCTAGTTTTACTTTTATTAATTCCATATGTTTCTAATATTTTAGTTACCGCTACCTCTTGGCCTTCAGAAAACATTATATTAAAAAATTGATATCGGGCATTAAAATATCTGTCCCAAGCATCTAATATAGACAAATCTCCACTTATTACTCTATGAGTGCTTTCAAATTCATCTTTTGCTTCAGCTGGAATGACTACCTCTCTTGCTTTATTCTCAATGTCCCAATACATAGTTACCATGGTACCATTAGAAATATTTGGAAGAGGTCTATTAAAAAACTTTTCATATTCTTCTTTAGAAAATTCAATAATAGACATCCATATTTCATTTGTTCGATGGATTTTTCCTGTCCCATATTTTTCAATTACTTCCACTGCTATATTAGGATCTTTACCATCATAAAAATTAGTCTCATCTACATATTCTTTAAGTTCAATTAAATAAAGATATCTTTTAACCAATTCAGTTTGTTTCAATTTTAAAATTTCGGAATAATC